>NZ_JBNNMG010000001.1:0-122370 GCF_050272555.1 Lysinibacillus sp. NPDC047702
GTCATAGCTTTTTCGTTTTGTCATCTTAGACACTCCTAGTAAATTGTTAAGATTATTATACTTTATAAACTCCCAATTCACTGTGTCCATAATTTAGACTAACATCAAATATACCATAATGCAGGTAGGATAATATTTAAATCATGGTCCCATAGATGCATTGTCTCAAAATTAAATTTTTGTGGATTAGGTACTATAGGTAAATAATCTTCTTCTAATTTATCTGTTTTAAAAACAACAAAGTAATTAAAATGCATTAGTTTATATTCATCAAAATAATCTTGCATAAAAATTCCCCCTTACTTATTTTTGAATTTAATTTATAGAATATATCATGTTTTTCGAGTGAATAATTTGTACTATGTATATCGAGAATTATACAGTAAATTCACATTTTATGTAAAAAATAATACAACATGGTAGAATTTATGATTTTTAAAGCTAATAGAAGATAAGAATGTAGAGGTGTTTTGATGCTATCCTTTTTCACAAACCCATATCCAAATGAATTGTTATATTCAGCCTTTGCACGTTACCATTTTTATAGTGGGAATCTTGATTGTAAAGATACGTTGGAAGAGCGTTTGGCAGTCGTTCTGTGATACCGAGTGCGGAGATTGGTAGTTATTTTTATGTTTTAGCAGAAAGGCTAGGATCGCAGTATTCGGTGGAATCACTTTTAGCTGACCACACGATTTATCCATACTATGCTTCGTTTTTATCAAAAGCGCAGCAGCAGGGAAATTTGCGGGATGTGTTACAGGATGGACAGGCATTATATACGAGGCTCAGCATTATAGCAGGTGGTATTTGTCGAAAGGACAATTTATATTATTGTGCTGAATGTGCAAAGGCAGATAATTTTTTCTTATTCCACAAACGGGCAGGTAGTTAAAGAAGACATACTTAAACAAAATATGTGAGTAGTTTTTGATAATAATAATTAAACAAGTATTCTGAACTCGTTGAATGAGCAACAATACTTTGGGTTTTGGTCAAATATATAATTTTCAAGTAAACTTAATAAATGCTAATAGGTGGCTAAATGTATTTGTTGTGTTTCTTTATTTTGAAAATGAACGATTTTTCCTAGTTAGTCGTATTACATATAAATCATTATTGTATGGAGTAGATCTCATGGATGAAAAGGATTTAATTCGAAAGGCGAAAAAAGGAGATACATTGGCTCTTTCGAAACTGCTACAACAGAATTATTCGTTCCTCGTAAAGTATTTAATGAAAGTTACCCTTCAGCCACAAATCGCAGAAGATTTAACACAAGAGACGATGATGAAGTGTATTGAAAAAATCCAACTGTATAATGGTGAATCTAAGTTTTCCTCATGGCTTATCACAATCGCAACGAACCTTTTTATCGATCAACAGCGTAGAAAGAAGCGAGAGAAAAATTGGCTAGAGCAGGAACAAGCGCTCCGAAAAATGAAATGGAATGCAGCCAATATGAACGAAGAATGGACTGATGTACTTAATGTACTTGCTCAAATTAATGAAGAAATACGTATGCCAATCGTGTTAAAGCATTATTACGGATATTCATATGAGGAAATTGGAAAAATGATGGGTATTGCAGAAGGAACAGTAAAATCTCGAGTTTCAAATGGTCTAAAAAGTGTACGAAAGGAGTTGGCTGAACTTGAAGGAGCATGATTCTAAAAATAGTAATTCTATGTTGGGTGTTGAAGATGAATTAACGGTTAGGCAATTAATAGATGGTTTAGAAAAACTGGATCAATGGAATCCAGTATCTACTCCAAACTTACAATGGTTTCAACAGAATGTTGAATTAGAGAAAAAAAGAATACGAAAAAAACAATGGAAAGACCTCCTCACGTTTATCTCTGTTGCAGTATTTGTGCTTTCGGTTGGGATTGCTGTCGTTTATCGTCAGCCAATTCTTTTTCTTTATTTTCAGCTTGTGGGGATTATCTTATTGCCCTTAGCTCTTAACAAAACTAGAAAGAAGGTCAGTAATGAATGATCTCAAACGAACTAAGTAGCACACCACTTTGGTTATGCGTCGTGATTGCATTCATTCTGATTTGTCAGAGCTCATGGATGTTTTGGGATGCACGGAAGAGGGGACACAATGGTTGGCTATGGGGCTTTTTAGGCCTTATTCAATTTCCAATGTATCTTATTATCTATCTTATTTTTACAAGAAAAATATTTAAAAGAAAGGTCTCAGGCTCAAATTCCTGAGATTTTTTTTTATATTTTTTAGTGAGTGAACGATTAGACGAACGTAATCGTATTAAGGGAAATAAACAATTTGGAGGAGAAAAATGAATGAACTGTTAAATGGAATCCCATGAGGAGCGGTTGCGCCAATTCTTGTCTTACAATTAGGAAATTATATCTATCATGTTGAGACAGAAGAAAACAATAATTAATATAACAAAAGAAACAAAGATACATAATTCAATAACTTTCAAACTAAAATCAAGGAGGTTACTTATGACAAAACAAAGCACTACCACTACAGAGCTTTGTGAAAAAGTTAGTGATATTCCGCGAATAACATTGTACCGAAATATCAAACTTTTATTGGACAACAATATTTTAACGGTAGTTTCTGAGAAAAAAATCGGGGGAGCTTTGAAAGAACCCTGGCCATGCATATTGAAGAAATAACGAAGCATAACACACTTGAAAATGCCTCTTAAAATGCTTTAGGGTTTTTAAGGAATAGATATACAAGATTTCGCAATTATTTTAACAGCGAAAATCAAGACCCTGGTAAAGATAAAATTTTTATGACTAACACAGTAATGATGACTGACATGAAATTTGACGGATTTCTTTTGGAATTACGAGGATTATTACTAAAATATAGCTTTGAAGTTACAGACGGAAGAAAAGCCAGAGATATTTCTATTATCTCTTCCCCCACAGAAAAGGAGTAATCATATTGAGTAAAATTAAAAAGAAAAAAGGTAAAAAGATAATGTATGTTTTTGCATGGATCTTAGGAATAATTGTTTGTCTGAATGTAATAGGATTTGCAATCAACAAAATATTCTTTTCAAATGAGCTTGAAGCTATCTCGCCTTACGGGGAAATGGTAGAAGTAAACAATCAGAAAATGCATGTATATTCAATGGGACAGGGAGAGAAAACCATTGTTTTGTTACCGGGTTTTGGGTTGCCTTTGCCAAGTGCAGATTTTGGTCCATTAATGAGAGAACTCTCGAAAGATTATACTGTAGTTACTGTTGAATATTTTGGAATGGGGTTCAGTGACGAGACAGATACACCACGAACAAATGAAAATTATATGGAAGAAATCAGAACAGCATTATCTTTGGCTGGTATGAAGCCACCATATGTCTTAATGCCTCATTCTGCGTCCGGAGTTTACAGCGAATATTATGCAGCAAAATATCCTAACGAAGTCTCTGCGATTATTATGTTAGACACAACTCCAACAGTAAAAATGGAATCTAATTTACAATCCTTCATGTTGGACCCCAAAACTGTAAAAATCACATATGGTTTTAATACGTTACTGCAAGAGACTGGATTAAGTCGAATCTACTTTGGATTGGTACCTTCTGCTCAAACAGTTGAAAATGGCTATATCGAAAAAGAAATCAGTGATAATAAATTATTTTCTTATCATGTTGTCAACGATACGATCATTAATCAGGCTTTGAGTTTAAATGACAATGTCAATGAGGTAAACAGTGTAGTCTTCCCTTCAGAAATACCTGTATTGAAGCTAATATCCTCAGTACAATTAAAACAACAAAAAGATGGAGAAGAGATTCAAAAAAATCATTTAAATCGACTTGGTGCAAACGCTGAGTCACAAATTATTGACGGCTCTCATGGATTCTTTCAAACTCATGTTACAGATATCAGTGATGCCACAAGTAATTTCCTTAAAAAAATCAACTAAGGGCTTGTTACAAATACAGACTAAAGGGAGCTAGAAATATAATCTCTTTATAATGCCATTCCTTTTAAACTGTCGTTTTACTCTTTATCTGAATTTTGGGTTTTGTCATGAAATATAACAAGAAATGGTTGGCTGATCTGAGTTAATTGACATGAGTGATAATTGATTAAACAGCTGTAGTATCCCAAAATATACTGATTCCAAAAGCTACTACTACTCCAGCAAAAATCCAACTCATAGCATATTTCTTTAACCTAAAATTATTTATACTCAACATTAAAAAGCAAAAAGTCATAACAAGTTGTATCCAAATTGGTCTATCAAAACTCTCTTTATACCAAATGAAGGAATAAAGAACACCGATAACCATAATAGACAGCACTGCTAACGCAATTCTATTAAATATGCTAGACTTTTGCAAACCTAAAAACCTCCTTAATATGGCTTTGTATTAAAATACCAATCACCAGTACCTCTTAAATGTTCATTCATACTAAAACCTGCAACGGAAGCAATTACTCTAACATTATCGTTTCTAATTGCATTGTACTTTGTTCCGTATCCTGTATCAACTAGACTCTTAGTTCTGTACTGATCATATGTTTTTTTCAGAAAATGTATTAACGGCGACACAGCACTGCAACATGCTTCACTGGTCGTACTTCCTGAACAGAAGATGGCAGTGGTTGTGTTGTCCTCCGGCGGTAGCAGCACTACAAATCAACTGATGGCGACTGAAATACTGCTCGCTGCGCTTAAAGAGAAGGGCACAATTAAGGATATCAAGCCGAACAAATCTTTTGCAAGCCTGTCAAAGCCAAAATGCCTCAAGACGTAGCGAAGAAAGCGGGTTTTTACGGCAATAGTTTCAGTCAATTCAAAATAGAAATTACGAAGAACTAATCTTACCATCTAATCCAGAAGAAAAATATTTATATACTGCGAATGGAAGCTTTATTAATGAGAAGGGTACCTCCAAGTTCAATTTCGTCACTGAGAAGAATGGACGAATTTATTTGAAGGATAGCACATATTCATCGCTGCCAGGTTTAGGGCAATCAGTGGTTACTCAATATGTAACCGAGAAACTAGAAAAGAATGTGCTATCGAAGGAAATCACTGCCGCATGGGCAAAGCGGGAAGGCGTCAAGTTGGATACAAAAAACATCTGCTGAATGAAGATAAATGAAATAAGCGAACGGGTATTTTTTGTTTTGGTGTGGATATTGACATTTATCCAAATAAATCATTGCGTTTTTTCCATTGTTTCCCCTTTTCACACAAACTATAATAATGCAGTAAATGATAATCATTTTCAATTAAAGGTAAGAAGGAAAGGGGCAATAAATGTGAAGAGATATCTTGGAAAGCGAATTAAACTATGGGGAGGGTGTTTCCTCCTGTTGTTATTGATATTATCGGCATGCAATAATTCTAATGGCAACACGTCTGATACACAGGTAAAGGAAAATGAGAAAATAGCTCAAGCTGATGTGCAGGCAGAGGAAAGTGAGAAAACAGTTCAATATACAACGATTACAGGTGAACAGGTTGAAATACCTGCAGATCCAAAACGAGTGGTTTATATTGGTCAGACGATTGGTGATTTCTTGGCGATGGATATTCCCGTTGTTGGTAATAATCTTCCCAAAGATATTCCTAGTTTCTATGAAGGTAAACTTGAAGGAATCGTCGATATTGGAAATCCAGCTGACTTAGAGACGATTCTGACTTTAAAACCTGATCTGATTATTAACGGTTATTACAAGGCGGATCCAAACCATAATGAAGAATTATCAAAAATTGCTACTACTATCCCTTTCAACCCAGCTCTTCCTTATACAGAACGTGTAAAGGAGATGGGGAATATCTTGGGTAAACAGGAAGAGGTAGCTCAATTGATTGCTAAGTTTGAAACACAGTCTAAAGAAATGTTTGATAAGTTTCAATTAGTAGAAGGGGAAACCGCAACAGTTTTCTACCAGTTAGGTAAAACGCTTTATGTTATGGGCGATCGTAGCCTCGGTGCCATTATTTATGGAGAGAATGGCTTTGCTGTCCCACCAGCAGTACAGAAGAATGTTATTGATGTAGAAGGCGTGTCTTTCGTTACGGTTTCAGAAGAGGTGCTTTCAGAGTTTGCTGGTGATCATTTGTTTGTAATTGTACAAGAGGATGATGAAAGTGAGACAGAAGCTGATCGACTGCTACAAAGTCCGATATGGGGAACTTTGCCTGCAGTTCAAAAGGGAAATGTTTATGTTGTTCCTAATGAATGGAATACAGATAATTTATTAGCTTTGGAGCAATTGTTTGATAAGCTGCCACAATGGATGCACCAACAGTAAGAATTTGTATCTGCCTATTCAGTTCTTTAAACCGCTAGTTTTCTAAAATAGCACATACTCGAACAATAGTTGATAGTGGGTCATTATATGTTACAATAACGATAATGAGAATCATTTTCAATATTTGGAGAGTTGCTTATGAATCTAGCATCCCTGTATATTAGGCTACAACACTATGATAGATTTCAAGTTAATCAGAAGATGCCAGCGAATAGCCACAATGAGAGAATAAATGACAATAAAACAAATTTATGCACATTATTGATAGCACTTAGTCATGGCATACGGCTGTATGTAGACAAAATGGCAATTGATCTACGACAAGGAAGCTGCATTCTAATTTTACCTGTACAAAGCTACACGGTAGAATCAAGTAACAAAGAGGCACAGCTTGCACGCTTTACCTTTGAAACCTTTGAAGTAGAAGGAATGTCTTTAAATTCAGTTGCTCATCCACCCTTGCTTTGTGGTTGTCCGTATAGTCTGCTATATTTGCAAGTTAAGCGAGTATTAGGAAATGAAGCATGGATAAGTAATCGAGTTTGTTCATCCCTATCCACATCAGAAATGGCGATAATGCAAGGTAGACTTCAGCAGATACTAGCTATGATGGTCCAGTTAGATGAGCAAGCTAACCAGTGGCAGAACGAAGAAAAGACTAAATTGGTTCAAAAAACTGTACAGTACATAGAACAGCATTATGATGAGGACTTGACAGTAGAACAACTAGCTAACATGGCTGGAATGGTTAGATGGCAATATAGTCAACAGTTTAAAACATTGACTGGCAAAAAGCCAACTGATTATTTGACCCATGTACGTATAAATCAGGCAAAAGAACTTCTGCGTAATTCCACTGAGCCATTGAGCAAAATAGCTCGACAAATTGGGTTTAAGGATGAATACTATTTCAGCCGATGCTTTCATAAATTAACGGGAAACACTCCACGTGAATATGCAAACATTCATCTTCATACTCAGCAAAGAACAGTTATCGATTCACTTGGCAGAAAGGTTCATGTTCCTAAAGATACAACACGTATTGTGACTGATGGCAAATTTACACTTGGGGAATTACTCGTTCTAGGCATATCTCCTATAGGAGCGGCCATCTCTATCATGAAAGATAACGTGATTTATCACAATAGGCTACGAAATATTCATAGTATCGGGCATTGGGCAGATCCGAATAAAATAGCACAGTTGCAGCCTGAGTTCATATTGCTTAGCTATTATCCGCAAGATTTGCAGGAACTGGATGCGCTTGCTCCAACTGTTGTATTGGACAAGAAGTTTAGGCTATTCGAGCGGTTACGGTATATCGCTAAACTATTTGAACGGAGTAAAGCGGCAGAGAAGTGGATAACTACATATGAGGACAAAGTAAGACTGGTACGTAGGCAATTAGCCGATGCTTATGTTGCTGGAGAGACGGCTACTGTTTATCTCAAGTTAGGTGCAAAATTTTATATTATGTGTCAGACCGGATTGGCTGCCAGCTTGTATGAATCTCTTGGCTTTCGTCCGACTCCTAAAGTGATGTACCTAATTGAGCAGGGGCAAGCATGGATAGAAATTCAACAGCATCAAATAAATTACTATGCTGGAGAGCGTAATTTTATCTTGGCTTCTCCCCAAGAATTACAAACTATTACTCATTGTCCACAGATCGCCACTTTAGCCGAATTAACTCCCGGTAAGACCCATTTCGTAGATTTTACATGGAATCATTGTGATCCAATCACACGTGAGCGGTTGTTAGAGGTGCTACCGTATATTTTTAAGAGGAAGACTATTTGATTAGGGGTTTATCATCAAATTACACACCAAGTAACTTAGTTTTACCCTGTAAACAAATCATTATTAATCCAACTTTCGCGTTTGAAAATTCAAACAAACCCCTGATGTAACCTTCCAAAGAATAATGATAAGTTGGAAATAAAGAAGCTACAAAGAGGTAATATAGTGGTGTACTACTTTGAACAATGTTTAAAATAAATTACTTTATTATTTGTATAAATTCGAGCTATAGAATCTGAGAGTATAAAATATTTTGTGTAAATGAATAAGACGACAAAAAATGAAGACCTTTTCTTGGTAGAATTAAGTCACCACAACCAATCCTAGAAAAGAGGTCTTCCCTATGAATCAGTTTACAACAGAATTAGTCGATGCTCTAGTAAAAAACAAGATATTACCGAAGTTTTTCGTACGCATTTAGAAACAGCGGTCAATACGCTACTTACGACAGAACTAACGGCTTTTTTAGATTACGAAAAATATGATCGAATCGGCTTCAACTCTGGCAATTCACGTAATGGTTCTTATTCACGCACGCTACATACAGAATACGGTGATTTAAACATCCAGATTCCACGTGATCGCAACGGTGAGTTCAAGCAACAGACGGTCGCATCCTATAAGCGCTCAAATGACACGTTAGAATCAACCGTTATTCATCTCTTCCAAAAAGGGATTACCATGTCAGAGATTGCTGAACCGCAGACGATTTCGAACATGACAAAAGTGGTCACAGAACAGGTTGAAGCTTTTCAAAAACGTCCTTTAAACGCACGTTATGTCTGCGTTTACTTAGATGCGACGTATCTTCCAGTGCGTCGTGAAACAGTGTCCAAAGAAGCTGTTTATATCGCTGTTGGTATTCGTGAGGACGGCTCAAAAGAAGTATTAGCCTATACGATTGCACCAACTGAATCAGCGTACAACTGGCAGGAACTTCTCGCAAAACTCAAGGAACGTGGAGTCGAAGAAGTCCTTCTGTTTATTTCTGATGGTTTAAAAGGTATGGCGGATGCCATTTCAGCGGTCTTTCCGAAAGCACAGTACCAAACTTGTCTAGTACACGTGGCACGTAATATCTCACACAAGGTTCGTGTAGGGGATCGTCAAGAAATATGTGATGACACTTTAAAACAATTTACAAGGCAGCGAATAAAGAAGCAGGACAACTAGCGTTAAAAGATTTCTGTTCCAAATGGCAAAAAGCCTATCCTAAAGTCGTGAAATCCTTGCAAGACAATGGCTTTTTCCTGACGATTTATGGCTTTCCAAAAGCGATTTGGCGTAGTATTTATAGCACAAATCTGATTGAATCCTTTAATAAAAAAATCAAGAAATATACAAAACGCAAAGAGCAATTTCCAAATGAAGAATCACTTGAACGTTTTCTTGTTTCACAGTTTGAAGAGTACAACCAAAATTTTGCGACACGTTGTCATATCGGTTTCAATCAGGCACGAGCAGAACTTGAAACGATATTTGAGCTATAAGTATAAGGAGGAGAACCCGCAGCGCGAAATTTTGGTTATTGGGAAGGGTTAACCCTTCCCAATAACCAAAATCATTCCTTCGAATAAATCTATTTAAAAATCAAAAAGTGATGATCTATTAGAAAAGGTTGGATTGTCATTTACACAAAAATATTGACAGTCCCCCACAGGTACCATATTATTCACTTACATTATAAAATATCTTTTTTATTTAATAAATATATATTAAAGGAATATATAATCACACTAGATATTAACGTTATAATTATTCCGTTTTCCAAATTAACATTTGGATTATTTAAGGATTCTGCAAAATACCCATTTATAATTATTGGAGTATTTATGTATGTAAAGGGTAGTAAATGAGCAATGTTAGATAAAAAATCATATCTTTCAGTACTGAATGCAAACAATCCTAATAATGAAATTGGTAATCCTATAGAAATTATACTGTTACTACTTATAGTAGCAAATAATAAAGTAAGAGAAACGATAAATATTATTATAAAAATAAAGAGCAATCCACTCTGTAGTAAATTGTCTGCAATATTTATAAATGTAATCTCATTATTTAATTGATGTATAGGATAATTAATAGTACCAGTTCCACTTATTAAACTTCCGCTAATAAATGAAGTAAGTGCCACAACTAATATTAGAAGTAAAGAACTTAGTACTGCAAAAATAAATTTGGAATTTAGAGCACTTATTCTGGATATCGGCTGAGTAAAAAGAAATTTAATTGTACCTTTTTCTAGTTCTCTTGATAATTTATCTCCAATAAAAAATACTATTAAGATGATTCCAACATAACTAAAAGCATAAGACAAAACACTATTTAAAAAATTAAACCCTTTCGTAGAATACAATTCATCAGTGGGCTCTATATTATTTTGAAGGAGTTCGTTATTCATAGCTATTCTATATTCAACAGACTCTATAGGTTCACCACCAAATAAAGAGCCATCTTTAATTCCCTTTAGAAAATTTTGATCTAATATCAACTGAATTCTCAAATAATCTTCCCAATTATTAGATTCTAAAGCAATTATTTGTTCTTCTATTAATTCCCTCTCATCTTTTTCACTTTCTACAATAGCTTTTATTTCTGTTTGTTCTCTTCCTTCTAGTATTTTCGGGAGATCTTTTATTACTCTAC
Source organism: Lysinibacillus sp. NPDC047702 (assembly GCF_050272555.1). Lineage (NCBI taxonomy): Bacteria > Bacillati > Bacillota > Bacilli > Caryophanales > Bacillaceae > Lysinibacillus > Lysinibacillus sp. NPDC047702. The sequence continues at coordinate 10,717 of NZ_JBNNMG010000001.1, forward strand.
TTCTTTCTTCTACTGAGAAGTTTAGAGATTTTATTCTCTCTTCCTCTCTAATTTTTTCCGTAGTGTAATTTAATGTCAAAAATAGAATAACAAATGCTACAGAAAACAACAGAAAAAAAATGTTTTTTTTCTGTTTTAGTATTTTTTTAAATTCAAAAATGAAAAGATTCATATTCATAATTCACCCCCATATATTTTTCTATAAATATTATCAAGAGTTTGTTCACTTTTATCAATTTTTATAATATCAATATCAGATGTAGAGAGAACTTTTAAAATTTCACTTAAATACCCCTTTTTAATAGTTAATTGGATTTCTTCACTTGAAGAAGTTTGAACATCAATAATGTGGATATTCCCTTTTAATATATCAATCATTTCTTTCTTAGAAGATACTATAAACTTGTACATTTCACTTTCTCTATTAACATAAACTTCACGAATTATCTCACCTTTACAAATAAATAAAATTCTATCTGCAATTTTATCTACTTGGGATAAATTATGAGAAGAAAATAATATTGTCGTTCCATTATTTCTTAAGTTTAGTATCACAGAATGTAGTTTTTCTGCGCTGATTGGATCTAACCCATTTAAAGGTTCATCTAATAATAATACAGTTGGATTTGCTAACATTGATATTCCAAGTAGAAGATATTGCTTCATACCTAGGGAATATGTTTTCACTTTTTTATGTATATATTCTTCTACTTTTAATTCTTTTATTATTTCCATGATATCCTTTTCGGACTTCCTTTTAATGTTACTGATAAATTTCAAATGATCGTAACCGGTTAAGTTTTGATAGAGAATTGAAGAATCTTGCATAAATGAAATTTGTTCTAAATATTCAGTTCTATTTCTCTGTAAATCTATTTTATTTATTTTAATTGATCCTTCATCTAAATGGAGCAAGGATGTCATCAATTTAAATAAAGTGGTTTTTCCTGAACCATTTGGACCGACTATTGCAACTATTTCACCTTTATTAATTGTAAAAGAAACATCCTTAATGATAACAGACCTACCAATTTTTTTCACAACTTCATTAACTATTATAACCATATATACCACCTTTTATTATTATTATTTTATTATACACATATTATACAAATTATGTTAATGTATTTATAGTGCAAATGTTAAAAAAGTAAAAAATATATTAATTGTAATAATTTTACTAATATGTTATGCTGAAGATGTAATAGAGTATTTCTCTATTCCAAATATTTGAAAGGGGAGAAATTTATGCATTTTTTAAGAAAACTATTTTTACCTGTAGTAGCCTTAGTAGTCCTACTCAATGTTTTTAGTATCAACACTCTTAGTGCCAAAGCAGTAGAACCAGAAATAGAGAGTACATATTCTCAACTTAGTGGAGATGACATCTTACCAGCAATAGATGGTACATTCTCTCAAGAAGATGGAGGGACAGTATTACCAAGATCTAGTCAAATGAATTTAATAGTGGCGTGGAAACATTATGCTAACTATGCCGCAACCCCTGCAATTGAATACGATTATGACCAGCGGTTTAAACTATATCAAACAGTTGGAATTTTCACTCAAAAGGACTCGTCTACTTTAATTTCGTCAGCATGGGAACATGCGCTAGGTAGATATACATGGCAATACAACCGAACTTATGAATTTTATTGGTAATGGTCAAATAGCGACCACGTATAGATATTCTCCCCCATTAGGTAGACAGATTAAAAATTAAAATCTGTTTAGTTAGGGGGAGAATTTTTTTTCAGCTCGAAGTAAACATTCTAACTACAAATTCTTAATTTATCTAATGAAGGTGAATATTCTCAAGGTGAATTATGAAGAATTATCCGTCTGGAGGAAATAAAAATGCCAAATTATAATGAAGAATCTGAGCAGCTGGTTTTATCAAAAGAAGCAACATTAATGCTGTTTAGTAATTTAACTGAAAGAGTTACTATTACTGATAGGAATCAAATCAACAGGTGTATTAAATACAATTGAGGATAGTAAAGCCATTAATCATATGTTTATGCCTTCTGGTGGAGGGGTTGATCTAATGGGCATACTTCCTGCCTATGAGAATGGGTAAGTTTAGATATAATCCTTCAAAAGTAAGTAACTGTATTTTTAGTACAACTTTATTTTTTATTTAAAATTATATGTTATTGTAAAATGAAGGTCTTTAATATTATTTTTGTACAACTTTATTTTCTGTATTCATGTGAGAGTGTAGGTTTGAAATAAAGCTATACCGTTTTTAATACAAGTGCAACTTTTCACCCCTTTGGATACGATTATCCAAAGGGGTGTTTTAATGTGTGCCCGGCATGCACAACAATTAGGTGGTGAAAGTCCATTTGTAAAAATCCTGTATTTATATTATTTTTTTCTTTAACTATAGGGCAGATAGATGAAAAAAACTGGATGAGAAAAAAACATTTACTTTCAAGGGGAAGCATATAAAGCGGTTGATTTCCTAACTAGAGAAATCAACCGCTTATTTATTTTAAAGATTATTAATAAATCGTTGAATACGTTTCGTTGCTTCTTGCAGTTGTTCCATAGATGAAGCGTAGGAACAACGGATATTTCCTTCGCTACTTTCACCGAAAACATCTCCAGGAACAACAGCTACTTTTTCAGTTAACAACAACTGCTCTGCAAATGCTTGAGAGCTTAATCCTGTTGACTCAATGGATGGAAATGCATAAAATGCTCCTCCAGGATAATGACAGCTTAAACCCATATCATTGAAAGACTTAACAATAAAATTACGACGTTGACGATAAACTTTTCTCATATCCTCCACACTAGATCTACCATTTTTTAGCCCTTCTAGAGCCGCATATTGTGCCATAGTTGGAGCACACATAATTGTGTATTGATGAATTTTTAACATGCCCCGTGTTATTTCTTCAGGTGCACAAACAAATCCTAAGCGCCAACCTGTCATCGCAAATGCTTTTGAAAAACCGTTTAATAAGATTGTTCGCTTTTGCATTCCTTTTATAGAGGCAAAGCTTGTATAGTCTTCATCATAAACAAGTTCTGCGTAAATTTCATCGGAAAGTACAAGTAAATCATATTGTTCACAAAGTTCAGCAATCTTCTCTAATTCGGCTTTATTAAGCAAAGAACCCGTTGGATTGTTAGGAGAACAAATCATAATAGCTTTTGTTTTTTGGGTAATAACAGTTTCTAATTGATGCGGAAGAATTTTAAAATCATTTTCTTTTAATGCTTGTACAGTAACAGGTACGCCTCCAGCCATTGTTACGAGTGGTGCATATGAGACAAAGCAGGGCTCAACAACAATGACTTCATCACCTGGATCTAGTATTGCTCTTAAAGCAATATCAATTGCTTGACTAGCACCAACAGTAACAATGATTTCTGATTTAGGAGCATAGGAAACCGAAAAGTTTTTTTTCATATATAAAGCTATCTCTTCTCTTAGTTCAAGTAGTCCAGCATTTGCTGTATAAGAAGTATAGCCTTGTTCTAACGATGAAATTGCAGCTTCTCTGACGTGCCAAGGTGTGACAAAGTCTGGTTCTCCTACGCCGAGAGAAATAACACCTTCCATTCCTGTAGCTAAGTCAAAAAAGCGGCGTATACCAGAAGGCTTTAATTGTTCTACATAGTTTGCTAAATATGATTTTGTTTGTATCATTATGGTGACACCACTATTCTTTTATCTTCATCATTTTGTTCATATACTATTCCATCATGTTTATATTTCTTCAATATAAAATGAGTTGTTGTAGAAAGGACAGAATCTAAAGTAGAAAGTTTACTAGATACAAAATTAGCTACTTCATTCAAGGAACGTGCTTCAATCAAGACAGATAAATCATATGCTCCGGACATTAAATAAACAGACTTTACTTCGTTAAATCGATAAATTCGTTCGACAATTGAGCCGAAGCCTACATCTTTTTTTGGTGTAACTTTAACATCAATCATCGCTGTAACACCTTCATGTCCTTCTACTTTTGACCAATCTACTAGTGAAACATAGCGAATCACAACATTTAAATCTTCAAGTCTTTTAATTGTGTCATTAACATCTTCAACACTTAAATTTTTCATTTTTGCAATATCCTCATTGGATAAACGAGCATTATTTTCTAAAATTTCTGCAATTTCAATTTCGATTTCTGTTAATTTCATTAGTTTTTTCCTTCCTTTATCTTCCGATATTATCTGTAATATTTCTTTACTATCTTTAGAAGAGGATTTTTAAAACCCTAATCTCTGTCATTGTATACCTGATTGACTATATTAATAAACTCTTTTAATGCAAAAGTTTGATAAGTTTTTCCGTTAGTAGCTACTCCATAATGAAAGAACGTACAACGGTTATTATTGCACATCGCTTATCGACAATTACACATGCGGATCAAATTCTAGTGTTTGAGGATGGATTGCTTACTAGTTCTGGAAAACATGAGGAGCTTCAAGAAAACCATACTTACTATAAACAGCTAATTAAATTAATGACGACAGAAGCTATATAATGATTGATTAGTATGTTTGAATAAGTAGGAAAGTTGTTACATAGCGAAACAAATTGAATTGCACTTACTATAATATTCACTCAATTATAGAAAGAGTAATAAAATAGCAATCAATATCAAAAAACTAAATTATAAATCCTCTAAAATTAGGAAGTGAGGTGAGCAATATGTATAGTGAAGTAACTCAAGATGTAATTTGTTCTTTAGAAGAGTGTTTATTTGATGATTGGCAGTTAGATGATTATGCATCACATATTGGTTATTCAAAATTTCATTTATCACGTATCTTCAAACAAGAAACTGGATTGACAATAAGTGAATATATTCGAAAACGAAGACTGGCAACAGCAGCAATGTATTTATTATATTCAGATGAATCGATACTTCAAATTGCGTTTGAGTTACGTTATCAATCACAAGAAGCATTCACACGTTCTTTTAAAGAGCTATATAAAATGCCACCTGGCAAATATCGCAAAATCATGCGAACACTTCAAGGGACGGAGGAAAAAAATATGAGTGATTTAACGACAATCAAAGGCTGGATTTTAAGTGGTTCACACCCAACTTTTTATGAAATGAAAGCTGATGGACAAGTATTCCATACGGGCAAGAAATCAGGTTTACTGTCCTCGAAAACAGATGTAGGTGAAGATAAATTCGGTACAATGATGCAAAGCTTTTCAGCAGATAACTGGATAGGAAAACGTATTAAAGTGTCTTGTTTCTTAAAGACAGACGAAGTTGTAAAATGTGGAGTTTGGTGTCGAGTAGATAATAGTACAGGTGATGTGACTCAGTTTGATAATATGGATAATCGGCCGATTCAGGGTACAACGGACTGGAATTTCTATTCGATTGTATTAGATGTACCAAAAGAAAGTGCCTCTATTCACTTCGGTATTCTATTAACAGGAGCAGGTAAAGTATGGGCTGATGGATTTAAGTTTGAAGAAGTAGATTTATCTGTTACATCAACAAATATGCTTGGTCAAGAAAACTTGCCATTAGAGCCGATTAATTTAGGATTTGATGAAGAGTGATAAGAATAAGCCCAAGAATGCTATAAAATGATCATTCTTGGGCTCTTTATTTCAGTGTATTTAGACTTCCTAGACAGCCTCTTTGACTTTATACACTGATATAAGGGCTATCGGAAATTCATTAAGCTCTTCTCTTATTAATACTATTAAATCCGAAATAAGAAAATTCATTTCCTTCCATTTAGTTTAGTAGGTGTTTCAAAAGTGAATTTTGAAAATATAGGATGCAATTTAGGAATTTTAAATTCAAATTTTATTCAATAAACTTTATACCTAGAATTAAAAGATAAGACGATTAAATGAACTAGTTTGTCACCGTCTTATTTCATAGCTGCGGTTAGTAATAGAAATTAATATAGTGAGATTCTGTGATATGCAGTTTTTTATAAATTAATTTGCATCATATTTAATTTATATGAAGTATATCTACATAACTTTAGGTCCAAACGAAATTGTAAACATTTACATATTGAGTATAAAATAGATGGGTTTTATATGGTATAATCTCTAATGTTGCTTTAGCAAATATGAATATGGGAGAGAAAAGATATGATGAAAAAGATAATGAAACGTACGAGTGCTGCGTTGCTTGGCGCTTCATTGATGCTGACTGCGGTTATGCCAGCAGTACATGCGGAGGAGCAATCACCACCCCTAGTACCATTTATTAGTGATTGGGCTATTGAAACATTAAATGAGGGTGAAAAATACGGAATTTATCCAACTGATTGGTATTATAAGGGCTTCCTTCAAGAAATCTCGGTGGAGAAGGTAAATGAACTGCTGGCATTAACAGAAAAGAAAATTGCCTCTCTGGGCTTAGCGGAAAATAAACAGTATAAGCCAGTAAGTGTGAAGAATGATAACACACGCGGTGATATTGTGAATCGCTTGTATAATATCGTGGCACGCTATGATTTACCTGTTGGCACAGATGCCGTTCAATTTATGAAAGAGCATAACATATTACAAGGTTCTAAAAACGGACTACAATTAGAGAAAAAGGCAACGACGCAGCAGGCTGTTCTATTAGCTGTTCGATTTATTAAGAATACATATGAGCTTGCAGAGCAAGGATCGAAGGGAGTAGCCTGGGTAGTGGAGGATGAGGATACGATTGTGTATTTACTGGGCTCCATTCATCTAGGTACGCCAGATTTATATCCATTCAATAAAAAACTAGTGACAGCGTTTGATGAAGCGGATGCGCTGTTAGTAGAAGCAAATATTCTAGATACAAAAGGGCTTGAATACTATTCAAAAAAGGCAATGTATACAGATGGTTTAACACTGAAAGAGGCTGTTGCGCCAGAAACATATGCGAAGCTTGAGCAAGTGGCAGCGCTTTATGATCTCCCGATGGAAGAACTGGTATTGCAAAAGCCTTGGATGCTTTCAAACACGTTAGCTTTGCTGGCAATGGATGATTCCTTTGGTATGACGCCACAAGAAATGGCGATGCATGGTATTGATATATACTTTTTATTGAATGCACAGCTGAAGCAAAAGCCAGTGATTGAATTAGAAGGTACTAAAGCACAGGTTGATATGTTTGACTCGTTATCACCAGAAGCACAGGAAAAATCTTTAGTCGCTGTGTTGGATAGCATACTCACACCATCTGAAGAAAATCAATCCGAATTACTCCAAGAGTGGTTTACAAGCTGGAAGCAAGGGGACGTTGAAGAATTTGCAAAAAGCTTCCAAGCAATGGAAGGCGAATCGTCAGAATACAATGAAATGCTATTTGGTTTACGTGATGAACAAATGGCAAAAAAAATCATGAATGTACTTGATGAGAAAGAGGGTACGTACTTTGTTGTTGTAGGTTCTGGTCACTTCTTAATCGAGAAAAGCGTTCGCTATCATTTGGAGAAAAACGGGTACAAAGTGAAGCCGTTTTATTAATAATGAAAAACCTTTAACAGAGAACTCCTTCCATAAAGAGTTTTGAGCTTAAGGAGAATGAATATTTTAAGTTGTACTTTAATTTAGTTATTTAAGTAAAAGGCCTTTAAGGGATATTTTCCTTAAAGGCTTTTTAAATAAGGAAGTAAAAGCGCATTCTCCAGCCCTTGTCGTGGCTAAAAGGGCAAATGTGCTTTTCTTATAAAAAATTAGTGTACATATAAACATAAGAAAAATACAAACTAATTTTATGTCAAAATTTAAGGAGGCTACCATGGCTAATTCAAGACACTCGAAACCAGATGATAGATCCAATAACGTTGAACGAATTCGTGATATCGTTAAAAACACTGAAGAAAAACTTCATGAAGCGGAAATTAGTTTGGAATTTGCAGATCCTATGCAAAGTGAAATGATTAAAGAAAAGAATAAGCGACGTCAAAAGTCAATTGAAGGATTAAAAGAAGAAATGAAAGATGAAATGGCAGCACGTAAAAAAGGGGAAGTGTAGAGAAGAAGAAACTTGGCTACTAACTTCCCTCATCTTTCTAAAAGTGCCTCCAACAAAAGCAGATGGTCTAGAAGCTCTATAATGGGCCTCTATATTGCCATCTGCTTATTAACATTTAATTATGGTAATTAAAGGGGAAGGACAAAAAATAAAGTTTGACTGTTGAATCATCTTTTTGTTTTCTTAATATAATAATTATGCAAGGCTATTCTGAAAAGATTGTATACTTTAACAGCTTCATGGTTAGTATTATAAAAGGAAATCATGCTATCAATCCAAGTGCTCTAAAGGTTATCCGTTAGAAGGGTAATCTAATATTCAGGCTTTGCATAATCACTTTGATATAAAGAATAATTTATAAAAATGCAATGAATTGTTATGTCCAATAATAGGGTATATGTATATCCTGAGTTATCTTCAAAATTGAATTTTTTGTTAATTTTTCTCTCTTTTTACCATTACAATGCAAAATGATGGTATGCTATATCACGATAATAATTTATGGAGGCGGTATTATGTATTACAGTAATGGTAATTATGAGGCTTTCGCACGTCCTAAAAAACCAGTAGATGTTGATAGGAAATCAGCCTATCTTGTTGGATCGGGGCTAGCTTCACTGTCAGCCGCATGTTTTTTAATTCGTGATGGTCAAATGAAGGGAGAGAATATTCATATTCTCGAAGAACTAGATATCTCAGGTGGTAGCCTTGATGGTATTTTAAATCCGACAAGAGGCTTTATTATTCGCGGTGGTCGAGAAATGGAAGATCATTTTGAATGCCTATGGGATTTATTCCGCTCCATCCCATCATTAGAAATAGAAAACGCTTCTGTATTAGATGAATTTTATTGGTTAAATAAAGAGGACCCTAACTATTCAAAATGTAGATTAATTAAAAATAGGGGTCAAAGACTTGAGGATGATGGGAAGTTTACCTTATCTGATAAATCCTCAGAGGAAATGATTAAATTATTCTTTATTCCTGAAGAGAAATTAGATGATAAAAAAATTACAGATGTTTTCTCTGAAGAGTTCTTTGAATCGAACTTCTGGCTATATTGGTCTACAATGTTTGCTTTTGAAAAATGGCATTCTGCAATGGAAATGCGTCGTTATATTATGCGCTTCATTCATCATATAGGGGGGCTGCCCGATTTATCTGCTTTAAAATTTACAAAGTATAACCAGTATGAATCTTTAGTGCTTCCTATGATTAAATATTTGGAAAGCCATCATGTTGATTTTCAATATAATACGGTTGTAGAGAATGTTTTGGTCGATAAAGTTGGAGACAAAAAGGTAGCTCATACTTTAGTGTTAAAACAAAATGGTGTGAAAAAGAATATAGAGCTAACAGAAAATGAATTAGTGTTTGTTACAAATGGTAGTATCACGGAGAGTACAACTTATGGTGACAATAATACACCAGCTCCTATAAGCAAAGATTTAGGCGGAAGCTGGTCACTTTGGAAAAACATAGCTTCTCAAGATTCTGAATTTGGTAGACCAGAAAAATTCTGCGATAATCTTCCTGAAGAAAGTTGGTTTGTTTCAGCAACACTAACTACATTGGATGCTAAAGTTGCTCCATATATTGAAAAGATCAGTAAAAGAGATCCATATGCAGGCAAGGTAGTTACAGGTGGTATTGTAACTGCTACAGATTCTAATTGGATGCTAAGCTATACATTGAACAGACAACCTCATTTTAAAAATCAACCAAAGGATCAATTAGTCGTTTGGATTTATGGTCTACTATCTAATAAACCAGGTGATTTTATTAAAAAGAGTATCACTGAATGTACTGGCATTGAGATAGCACAAGAGTGGCTGTACCATATGGGTGTACCTGTAGATGAAATACCAGATTTAGCTCAAAATTCATGTAATACAATTCCATGTTACATGCCTTATATAACATCTTACTTCATGCCAAGAGCAATAGGTGACCGTCCTTTAGTTGTGCCTAATGGATCTGTTAACTTAGCCTTCATGGGGAATTTTAGTGAAACAGCAAGAGACACTGTATTCACAACTGAGTATTCAGTAAGAACAGCAATGGAGGGGGTTTATCAATTATTAAATATTGATCGAGGCGTACCGGAAGTGTTTGCATCTACTTATGATATTCGGACTTTGTTATCCTCAACTGCTCGCTTACTGGATGGTAAAAAATTAACAGATATAGACGCACCATTTATCTTAAAGCAAATAGGAAAATTAGGTATTCATAAAACAAAAGATACCATCATATATGATTTACTGAAAGAAAGTAAATTGATATAAATTATGTTGCTTAGTAAGCTGATTCATTATTTTGAATCAGCTTTTTACTCAATTATAGAAGTTAATATTTATCCTCTATTTTTTAGAACGCCGATCTATTCATTTGTTAATGATAAATTTATCACTTTGTCATCTTTTTTATAAATGACATTATGGCTACTTCTCCTCTATATAAATTCTATCAATACACAGGTATTCTTCAAAAGTTTGATAAAACCTAAACTCTTCGATAAGATAATTATAAAACAAACCTGTTATTTTATAACAAATTATACAACGGAAAACATCTTTAGATAATGACAAGGGGGTCGTGTAAGTTTGGATATATCAATTTATAAATTACGAGAAAACGATGCACAAGAACTATTTAATTTTGAAAAAAATAACCGATTATTTTTTGAGCAAATGGTGCCAAGTCGTGGGGAAGATTATTATAAATTTGAAACTTTTCAAGAGAGACATAAAGAGCTTTTAGCAGAGCAACAGGAACAAAAATCAATATTTTATTTAATTAGAGACAATATGGGCAATATTGTAGGAAGAATAAATTTAGTGGATATTGATGCAACTAATAATTCTGCGGAAATCGGCTATAGAGTTGGGGAAGAATATGGGGGAAATGGGATAGGAGCTAGAGCTTTAAAGCTATTATTAGAAACAGAGGGCACTATCAAGGAGTTAAAGGCAAAAACAACAACTCATAATATTGCTTCCCAACGAGTACTTGAAAGAAATGGATTTAAACAGGTAAGCATCAGTGACGAGAAATTCGAAATGAATGGTCAGGAGTTACGATTTGTCTACTATATATTAGAACGTTAGGAATTAAAGGAAGGTGACATTTAAAACAGTGAAATTTTTGAAAAAACCCTATAGTTATATTTTATTAGCTATCTTTACATTGTTTAGTTTCATTGTAAACTTAACTTCTTTCAGCAGAAGTCTCCCACTTCTATAAGTGGTAAGATGAATGCGAATTTATGCTACTTTTCTGAGGGTGTACAAACACCTGCTGAAAGAAGTTAAAGCCTCCGGCGGATGTCACGGAATCTAAAAGGAGTTCTTTGTGTAAGCACAAAGCCGATTCCGGACGCAATTATGCCGAAGCATAATTGATAATAACATGGGCAGCTATCCTTTTAGGAATCAGCTTTGTAGGCTTCTTATTTTTAATGTATTTAGATAGAGGTGGCTTTAAAAAATCAAAATAATTCTGGTTAGCTTAGGAAAGGGATGAGTAACAAGCTAATGCTTAAAAGAATTGTACAAATGTTAATCATAATAATGGCATTGTTTCTATTAACTATTACTACCAGTTATATTAATCACCAAATACAATTATCCAAAGAAGAAAATCGATTTACACCCATTGGGAAGCTGGTAGACGTTAATGACCATAAAATGCATGTATACATAGAAGGAAAAGGTGAAGAAACGCTAGTTTTTATGTCTGGTGGTGGCACGAGTGCACCTGTTTTAGATTTTAAATCATTGTACTCCTTGTTAAGTGATAAATATAGAATTGCTGTCGTTGAAAAGGCAGGCTACGGATTTAGTGATACTACAGACGCTAATCGAGATATTGAGACGATTTTACAGGAAACAAGGGAAGCTCTATTAAAATCAGGAGTTGAGGGTCCCTATATTTTATTTCCTCATTCTATGTCTGGGATTGAAGCTCTGTATTGGGCACAAATTTATCCAGACGAGGTAAAAGCAATTGTTGGATTGGATATGGCTGTTCCTGCTGCATATGAGGATTATAATATAAATATGCCAATGATCCATTTAAGCGCATTTGCTGCAAAGATAGGTATTACGAGATGGATTCCGGGTCTTTCCGAGAGTGATGCGATGAAGTATGGAAATCTGACAGAGCAAGAGAAGGAACTGTATAAAGTGATTTTTTATCGTAGAACGGTAACTAAAAATATGATTAATGAAATAAAAAACATAAAGGCTAATGCAAAAAAAATTGAGACCTTAGAAATGCCAAATGTTCCTATACTTTTATTTTCATCGAATGGGCAAGGAACAGGCTGGGATAAGGATACATGGCTTGACTTTCAAAAGGATTTTATTAGTAAGTATAAAGATGGTGAATTCATAAAATTAGATTGCGCCCACTATATTCATGATATTGAATTTAAGCGAATTGCTGATGAGTCAAAAAAATTTATAGAAAGTTCTATTTTTTAAGCAGGATCTTTAAAATGTAAAAATCTCCAGGCTATTTGTGCGTTGATTTAAATTGCCATCAAGGAAGAAAGGATTATTAATATTTACAATGGGCATACAGTCATTTAATTTGACTGTATGCCTTTTTACTTCAAAAAGAGAGACAATGTTACGGTTACATAGTGATTTACTATGTAATGAAAATTTTATATTGAACAGTAAAAAATTAAAACTTGCAAAATAAATTCATGGTGTGTATATTGTATATAAAGTATATATACATTATTAGAATAATGAGCATTTGTCTTAAAGAGCTCAAGGAAATGCTTACATTATTGCATACGGAGGGTTAAAGATGGAAAATGTCATCGAATTACAGCATATTCATAAATCTTTTAAGGGATTTCAAATAAAGGATTTCTCTATTAACGTAAAAAAAGGCTTTGTAACTGGATTTATCGGGGGAAATGGTGCAGGAAAATCTACAACAATCAAGCTGATTATGAACTTACTAAAGCAAGATAGTGGCACTGTTTCAGTGTTTGGCATGAATTACAAGAAGCATGAAAAAGAAATAAAGGAACGTATTGGCTTTGTCTATGATGAAAATGTCTTTTATGAAAATGTAACATTAAAGGATATGAAAAGGATTATTAAACCAGCCTATAAAAACTGGGATAATAACGCCTTTCAACGTTATGTCAATCAGTTCGAACTACCATTGAATAAAAATATGAAGACCTTTTCGAAGGGTATGAAGATGAAAGCTTCGTTAGCCATAGCCCTAGCTCATCATGCAGAATTAATTATTATGGATGAGCCAACTGCTGGGCTCGATCCGATATTTCGTAGAGAGCTACTAAATATACTACATGAATTAATGCAAGATGAAGATAAAACGATTTTCTTCTCGACCCATATAACAACAGATCTGGATAGAATTGCGGATTATATTACCTTTGTTCATAATGGTGAGCATATATTCACGAAGGAATTTTACAAGATTGAAGAGGAATATGCCATTGTCAAAGGGACATTGAATTTATTGGATCAGGAAACGGAACGAGAGTTTGTTGCCATCCGAAAATCGAACACAGGCTTTGAGGCATTAACTGCGGATAAAAATCGTGTGGCGAACATATTTGGGGATTCTGTCATTATGGAAAAACCGACGCTTGAAGATATTATGTACTATACGAAAAAAGGATGGTAATGGGATGGTTAATCTAATATTTAAGGATGCTTTAATTCAAAAGAAATTAATTTTAATATACATTGCTACAATTATACTTTATTTATTTATAGATGTGTCCCTAGTAAAGATAGGATTCTTATATAGTATGGCTTTTATCACTCAGACCTTTGCTTATGATGAAAAAGATAACGCTAATATTTTGCTTAATTCGCTGCCATATACGAGAAAGGAAATCGTTAGTTCGAAATATATAGGTTCATTGGTATATACATCACTAATTATATTCATTACTTCTATAGGTGATTTCTTCTTAAATGGAAAAGAGGTATTGTTTTTATGGAAAGATATATTGCTAATTATCGGTCTTGTTATGGTCACTTTGTCATTTATACTGCCAATTTTTTATAAATTTAAAACGCAATCTTTAATGATTGCTGTAGGTGCTTTATTTGGAATATATATTTTAATCATTAAATTTTTATCCCCTAGTCTTAATGGTACATTAAGAGAATTGATACAAAAGTTCATGACTTTACAAGAAACGCAAATGTATTTCGTAGCTATCCTTACAATCATTATTTTATATGTTGGATCGTGGCTACTATCTATTCGTATATATGCGAGAAAAGTTTTTTAAAAGAAACAGCTTGAGTCCAGCGATGTAGGCTCAAGCTGTTTACGTGCTTAAACAAGGTCCACTATCAATAAACGGATAATTTCCGTGAGGCAGAAAATTATACTCTAAACAATATACAATGTAATCTTTATGTGAAAGACATTATAAATTCCATTGTACAGCGGACGAAATAATTAGTGTGTTGAAATAAAAATTCTAATGGTTCATGCTAACGAAATAACTGATGTCTTCATGTGCCAATCACATAAAAATAAAGAAGAGGTATTTGTATGCAAATTATTATTTCAAACAGTTCAAAAGAGCCGATTTATGAGCAGATTTATGCTCAAATCAAAAAGCTTATTTTAACAGGTGAACTACAAGAAGGGCAGTCATTGCCCTCTATGCGCCAGCTTGCAAAGGATTTAGAAATTAGCGTTATTACAACAAAACGCGCTTATGAAGAGCTAGAGAAAAACGGGTTTATTTATTCTATTGTGGGAAAAGGTTCGTTCATCTCTGAACAAAATAAGGAAATGATGAGAGAAAGAAAAATAAAGGTAGTCGAAGAAAATCTGTTGATTGCCATTCAAAATGCTAAAGAAATGAACATTGACTTAGCAGAGCTCAAAGAAATGCTCACACTATTGTATACAGAGAATGAGTGATGGAGACAGCTGTTAAATTCGTGTGGTGAATATATTTGGAGATACGGTTATTGTGAAAAAGCGTACCCTCATATGTAATATACGAAAAAAAGGATGGTAAATAGATGATTAACCTTATACTTAAGGATGTTTTAATACAAAAGAAAATAATTTTATTTTACATTGCTACTATAATAATCTACTTATTGGCAGGTGTACCCTCCCTAATACCTTTGGGATTTCTTTATAGTGTAATATTTATACTAAATGCTTTCGCTTACGATGAAAAAGACAACTCTAATATTCTACTCAATTCTCTACCTTATACGAGAAAGGAAATTGTCAGTTCAAAATATATAGGTTCACTGATATTTACAACAATATTTATTTTCATGATTTATGCGGGGGATTTCCTCATAAATGGAAAAGGGGGTCTTTTTATATGGAAAGAAATGTTGTTTATTATTGGTCTAGTAATGGTCGCTATATCATTCATGTTTCCAATCTCCTATAAATTTAAAACGCATTATTTATTGATTGCTTTAGGTGTTTTATTGGGTATCTATATGTTAACAATTAGTTTACTAGTTCCTATAAATGATATATTAAGAGAACTAGCACGAAAGTTCTTGACTTTACAAGAAACGCAAATGTATTTCATAGCTATTCTTACAACTGTTATATTATATATTGGATCTTGGCTACTATCTATTCGTATATATGAGAAGAAAGCTTTTTAAAATAAACGGCTTGAGCCCAGTAATCTAGGCTCAAGCCGTTTATGTACGCTTAAATACAAGTTTCCATAGAACAAAATTCGTGATGACAAGCACGATTAAATAAATTACAGCACCATAAGAAATATGAGCTGCTAGGAAGTAATGCAGTCCCGCTAGAGCACCTAAAGGGGGAAGCAATATAAGAGATTTCCAGCTCTGGGCATCGCCAATATCATTAAAGGGCTTTGTGAAAGGAATATTACCTCCGATAGTAATATAGCAAATGACAGTGTACAAGCAGCTTGTCACTAAAACAATCAGTAAATCTGGGATGATTCTCGGACCATAGATGAAGCAGAAAATGATGCTTAGCACAATATATAATGGAATATACAACTTAATCAAAAATGCTTTTAAGCTACCTTTTTTTAGGTCTGTATAATCTTTGAGTGGAAAGACCTTATAAATCCAAGCCGCTTTATATTTCGCTGAATAGCTAAGCATAAGCACAGCTGATGGAATAATTAGCATGCTGAAATAAATATTTAAATAGCTCATGCTAACAGAATAATCAACTTCTTCTGATCTGGAAAAAGTAAACATAAAAATGAATGGAATGACAAAGGAAAAGCCTAAGGACGGATATACTTTCAGCTTAAACTCTCGCTCTTGTTTCATCATAAGGGAGGCAAAACGGTAGAAAGCTCTTTCTTCATTAGTTCCGCAAATGATTTTTAACAAAAACGCCTTTAGTCGATTGTTCTTTTCTTTTTTTGATTTGCTTGTATTTAATAGTTTTTGCAGATTGCGTTCAAAAGTTGGAACTAGTTTAATATAAAGCCATATTGAAATAATAGGTATGATGATTGCAAGCAAACAAAAAACTATGGTCATTAAGGAATGGTTACCATTTAGTAGCAACTCATAAGGAGCGGCGAACCACATTGGTATAAGGAAAATACTCCACCAATGAAATATTACCGCCATATCTAAATTGACAAATTCAAAGGATCTAATCAGAACTTGATAGCCAATCATCAGCATTAAGGATAGTCCAATTTGAACATAATTGATCATATCCTTCAGCTTTTCTCCATCAAAGAATCGTAGAATCATCATATAGAGAATGGCGGTAAGAGCGACAATAAATAGGTTGATTAAAAAAATCTCAAACACTGTTAACATAAAGAATGCAATGCCTTGTTTGATGAGGCTAACGACAAGTGGAATAGCTGTTAATGCAACTGTTAAATAAGTTAAATAGATGAAAATATGCATAAACTTCGCGGCATTAATCGTTTTCGTAGAGATCGGCTTAGTCGAAAGGATACTTCTGTCGCGTACATCCAGTAGGACTGATGAAAAATCAGAAATCAAGGATGTCATAATTAAAAAAATAATCATGGCATATGAAATACTCATCTGGAAAAGAAAGTTTTGACCAAAGCTCATAAGTGGAATGAGCATAAGCCCAAACAAAACATAAATCCATAAAGACTTAATATAGCCGTATTTTTGATCATCCTTCTTCTTGTTCTGGTTAAATATTGTCGGTACTTTACGCTCATCCATTGTTAATTTTATATGGAGGATTTTCCTCATCATGTCATAATCAATGCCCAATTTAATAAAAATAATGCGGAATTTATCAAGCAGCTGTAGGGTTTTAAAATCTGTCATCATCGTACCCCTTGTACAATGGAGACAAATTTCTCACCAATTTCCTGGTGTTCATGGAAGCCTGTCAATTGATTGAAAATTCTTTCCAGTGTTCCCTCTGTATTTTCTGCTTGTAGCTCCGCAAACGTACCATCAGCAGCAATTTTCCCATCGTACAACAGGATAATTCGGCTACTGATTTTCTCTACGACATCCATAATATGAGATGAATAGAATATCGTTTTTCCTTGAGCAGCAAGTTGCGTTAAAATCTCCTTAAAAATCATGACACTATTTGCATCTAAGCCATTGATGGGTTCATCTAAAAATAGTATGTCTGGATTATGTAATAGACTGGCGATAATTAATAGCTTTTGTCGCATTCCCTTAGAATATGAGGAAATTCTAGCATGGTAGGCTTCTCCAACACCAAACAATTCCATTAGGGATTTTGATTTGTCAGCAGCTACTTCTAAATCAAGCCCGTATAATTGCCCGATAAAGGTTAAATACTCGTAGCCTGTTAAATTATCATAAACATCTGCGATTTCTGGTACATAACCAATTCTTCGTTTATAGTCTAATTGATTTTCTCTAATACTCTCCCCAAAGAGCTTGATATCTCCACCATAGTCACCTTCTAGTCCTAAAATAATTTTCACAGTTGTGCTTTTACCAGCACCATTTGGACCAATATAGCCTATGATTTCTCCTCTAGATGCATGGAGGTCAATTCCCTTTAATATATCCTTGTTTCCATAACTTTTCGTTAAATTCGTAATCGTTAAAATCTCTTCCATTTTGTAGCCCCTTTCAATTCTAGAAAAATTAACCATAAACATACTATACCATATAAAAAGTGGGAATTTTCCTTTTGATAAAATGAAACCAGTTCATTTCCAGACTTGTCTAACTTTATAAGAGGGGAGGTTACGCTTTGACTAATGGTGACAAAGAGCGATTGCTATATGAGGCGATGGAGCAGCATGGTGATTATTTAAAGCGGTTGGTTTATACATATGTAAAAGAATTACAGAAAACAGAAGATATTGTACAGGATGTCTTTATAAAATTTTATAAAAGCCTGGATAGCTTTGAAGGACGTTCCTCCATCAAAACGTATTTATATCGAATAGCTGTAAACGAGTGTCAAAATTATTTAAAAAGCTGGCACTATAGAAAATTAGAAGTGACAGAAAAAGTAAGAACGTGGTTAAGGCGTGAATCCCTTGAAGTGGACTATTTGCAGAAAGAGCAAAATCAATCAATAGGCGAACTAGTCAGCTCTTTACCAATTAAATATCGAGAAGTATTATGGCTACATTATTATGTTGAACTTTCAATCACTGAAATGGCCGATGTTTTAAAATGCTCTCCTAATACAATAAAAACACGGCTAGTACGGGGGAGAAAATTAGCAAAAATAACAATAGAGGAGGGGGACATTGAATATGAATATTAAACAAGAACTGGAGCGATCTCTTCCTGCTTCTATAAAGTTATCAGAAAAGGAAAAAGCAAATATTCATACAAAAATACAGAAATCCCATCAACCTAAATATCATGTTAAGCCCTTAATTGTTTCAATAGTAGCTGTTATTCTAATAGGAATTAGCCTACTGCCTACGATTCAATCGGTAGAGAAAGCTAGTCCTCCATCCAATGATACCTCAATGGCTATTATAAATGAGGTGCAACAGCAGAATATTGAACCGCCAGCACAGTCTGTGGAAGAAATTCCAAAAGAACCACTTTCTCTTACGGATGAAGAAAAAAAACAATATTACAAGGAATATGTGGAAATCGTAGAAAGAGCTATGCAAAAGAAACCAGGTCTATCTACTAGAGTTGTGCCAATAGAGGAATTTGATGATAAATATTGGGTTACGCCAGAAGAATTTGAAAAAAGGATTCAGGAGGGGGTAGAACAACATCTAGCTACAGAACGTGAAAAAATTGATAATATGTTAATAACTCCTGAGCCGATTATTACTAATGCAGATGGAAGTACGACTAAAACAACGTATATTTACTTCCCGGATATTTTGAAAACAATTGAAGTAACAGGATATTTTAAAACACAATTTAATGAAGTTTATGATCGGCAATTATTTATAAAAGCTGACAATATTTCTACAAGACTAGCCTATCCTAAGGGCATGTGGGAGCAAACGTCCTATAGGGTTTCATTAATAGACGGGGGTAGAACCTATAGTATTCGTATTGAAGGAAATTTTGATTATAATGGCTTACATTTTGAAAAAGCATTTACCATTGAATTTAATTGTGATGTAAATGGTAAGATATATTAGTGTTTTTGAATAGAAAATTATGACATATAATAAAGATTAGAAAAATTCAATATGCGAAGATCAATATTCGGCTTTAGGTTATTTAAGAAGAATGAGGGTGGTGAGCACATGGAGAAAATAAAAGTACAACTGTCCACGTATAACCCTAATTGGGAACAACAATATGCTTATGAAAAAAACAGAATTCAAGAAGCTTTAGGAGAAAGGGTTCTTGGTATTGAACATATTGGAAGTACATCAATTAAGGGACTAGACGCAAAACCTATCATAGACATACTTGTAGGTGTACAAAAATTAGATGAGATGCCAGACTCCGTGGATGCTTTAATTTTAATTGACTATGAATATGTTCCGAAACCCGAATTTGCTGATAGAAAATTTTTTAGAAAAGGGTTATAGGGACAGGGAAAATGCCATTTACATATTTGTGAATTTAACAGTGGGGAATGGATTGAAAAAATACTGTTTCGAGATTATCTTCGAACACATCCTCAAGCAGCAAATGAATATGCTTTGTTAAAAAAACAACTGGCGATTAAATATCCAAACTATCGTTCAATCTATACCAAGGAAAAGGAACCGTTCATTAGAATGATAATCGATAGAGCTAAGATAGAACGAATGGTAAAGAATGATTGTCCCTATTAATTACCGATAAGAAGAAGGTTCATTAGCCCCGTACATGTTAAACACTTAACTAACATGTATGGGGTAGTTTAATTTTGAAGATTAATAAACTTAGAATTGTTATTATTTTTATCAACCACTGCTAAAGAAAATTCCATATGCAGTGGACCTTTTGAGTGAAAGTCAGTTATGCAAAAATAAAGCAAGGGGGTCAGGAAGTGTTTAATGATTTTAAGCTTGTGGATGATCGTCCGGTTTATATTCAATTAAAGAATTATTTAAAAGAAATGATTGTCAAGGGACATCTGCTGGAGCATCAGAAGCTTCCATCTACCCGTGAACTTAGTAAATTATTATCAGTCAGTAGAAATACCGTATTGAATGCATATGCAGATTTAGAGCAAGATGGCATCATCTATGCATTGAAAGGAAAAGGGAATTTTGTAGGAAAGGTCGTAACAGTGAAAACACCCTCTGTTGAGCTCGATTGGAGGGAGAGGCTTAATAAAGTTACTTTGTTAGCTGATGAATTAGATTTGATGAAACAAGAGGATATTCACTGGGAAAAAGGCATGATTTCCTTCAACAGTGTCGCCCCAGAAGAAAAGCTTTTTGATGTTGAAAACTTTAAAAGAGCCTTTTTAACTAGGATGTCGCTTGAAGGGGATATCGTATTGAATTACGGATACGCCAAGGGCTATAAACCGCTAATCGAGTACCTTCTTCATTATATGGAGAAGAAGGGTGTCGATATTTCTAATAAGGATATTTTAATTACGAATGGCTTTACCGAGGGATTGGACATTTTATTATCATCCTTTGCTAAAAAATCTGGGCGTGTGATTTGTGAAAATCCTACTCATCACGCCGCATTAAAGCTTTTTCGCTTGCATGGCTTTGACATCCACGGAATTGACATGAAGGATGACGGTATCGATATAGATCAGGTTGAAAAAAGCCTGGCAGCAAAGGATTTCGATTTTGCCTATCTGATTCCGTCCTATCATAATCCAACAGGAATTGTGACCTCCTCTGAAAAAAGATCTGAAATTATTAGCCTTTTTTCTAACTATCAAATTCCGATTGTAGAAGATGGCTTTAATGAGGAATTACGTTATTCAGGCTCTCATCTGGCACCGTTAATAACCTTTATCGGTGCAGGTAATAATGTTATTTATATCAGCAGCTTTTCAAAAATTCTTTTTCCAGGCTTACGGGTTGGCTGGATATTGGCAGATAGGGAGCTTATTCATTGCTTGGAAAGTGTTAAAAGGGCACGGACTATTCATACATCAACACTAGATCAAGCTGTACTTTATCAATATTTACAGGATGGCTATTTCGAAAAATACTTAAAAAAGGCTAAGTCAGTCTATAAGAAAAAATATGAACTAGCCCGTCAAGCTTGCAATCAATACATTCCCTTTAAAAGAATGACTGGTGATGGCGGTCTTCATCTCTTTATTGAGTTAGAGCAAGGAATAAATGCTCGTACACTATTGGAAAAGTGCTATCAAAGAGGAGTTGTTTTTTATCCTGGGGATGTTTTTTATAGCAATGGCGAAGGTAGTAATACTTTTCGATTAGGGTTTTCGCGGTTAAAGGAAGAGGATATTGTCCATGGAATTAAGATTATTGGTGACACCTTGAAAAATGAAATGGGGAGTTGAAAATATGAGAGTTGGCGTTATTATGGGAGGGATTTCCTCGGAAAAGCAGGTCTCTATTATGACAGGGGAAGAAATGATTGCCCATTTAGATAAAAGTAAATATGAAGTTGTAGCAATTGAACTACATGACAAAACAGAACTTATAGATAAAGTAAGAAACATCGATATTGCCCTGCTAGCGCTTCATGGCAAGTTTGGAGAGGATGGCACGATACAAGGTGTGCTTGAGACCTTAGATGTACCGTATACTGGCAGTGGTATACTATCAAGCAGTATTTGTATGGATAAAAATATTTCCAAAAAAATTCTTCGTTATGAGGGCATAGAAACACCAGATTGGCTCCATCTTTCAACTAGGGAAGAGCTGCTGCTAGATAAGGTGGATAAAATGGGGTATCCGTTAGTAGTAAAACCAAATTCGGGTGGCTCCAGCGTAGGGGTGAAAATCGTAAATGATAAAGAAGCCTTAGTTTCCGCAGTTGATGAAGTATTCAAATGGGATGCTGAAATTATTATCGAAAGGTATATTCAAGGGGAGGAAATAACCTGCTCTATAATGGATGGTGAGCTATTACCAATATTGTCAATTCGACATACTGCAGAGTTCTTTGACTATGAGGCGAAATATAATGATGCCTCTACAATTGAAGAGGTTATAGAATTTCCTACCGCCATACATGAGCGTGTTGCGGAGGCTGCACTAGCCAGTTATAACGCTTTAAAATGCAGTGTTTATGCCAGAATTGATATGTTAATCAAGGATGGTATCCCGTATGTTATGGAAGTAAATACATTACCAGGTATGACAAAAAACAGCCTACTCCCAAAAAGCGCACTTGGGGCGGGAATCGGCTATGCAAACCTATTAGATCAAATTATAGAAACATCTTTAAAGGTAAGACGATAAAATGGGTTGTTTGGCATAAAAACGCCTTTTGTTGAATGTTAGTTTCAACAAAAGGTGTTTAGTCGTTCTAATTAAGATTTAGATAATTCTATAAATCCATGTCCAAAGACATCTCTGACATCATGAATGGCAATAAAGGCATCCTTATCGATTTCCTTAACAATTTTCTTGAGTTTTACGACCTCTTGTTTACTAATTACAATATAAAGAATTTCTTTTTGTTCCTTCGTATAATAGCCATGACCGGATAGCACTGTGACGCCTCGATTCATAAAGCCATTTACATGACTTGCAATGTCTTCTGGCTTTTTTGAAATAATGGTAACGGCTTTCTTAGGATTGACACCTTCAATAACAAATTCCATTACCTTTGTTCCCACATAAAGCATAATAATAGTCAGCATTAATGCCTCTGCACCAATAATAAAGTACGATGAAAAAGCGACAATTAAATCAAAGAACAAAAGACCATAGCTAATACTCCAACCAAGGTATTTGTTTGTAATTCTAGCTAAGATTGTAGAACCCGCTGTTGTTCCGCCAACTCTAATAATTAAGCCGATGCCGATCCCAGCAAATACCCCACCAAAAATAGTATTCACAATAATTTCATCTGAAGCAATGGACCATGATTCTGTCAAATGTAAGAAAAGTGAATGGAGAGTAACTGCAATAATCGTATAAATCGTTGTTTGCCTACTTAAAAACTTATAGCCAACCACTAATAAAGCCGCATTTAGCACAAAGCTTACAATACTTGGCGACCATCCAAACAGATAATACGCAATAATCGTTAAACCTGTAACGCCACCTTCACCTAAATCATTTGGAATAACAAATAGATTAACTGCCAGTGCAAAAAGCAGTGACCCAACCGCAATTATGAATATATCCATAAAGTATTTTTTCATTACACACACCACCAAATTGTTTTGATTTATTCTATATCAAGTTTATATCGTTTTTGGGATGTTTATCAATGATATTTAATAATCGTAAGACTAATTTTTTATTGAAATCTATATTGTGGAACATACTAAAGAAGGAAATGGTAAAAATTTGGCGAAGTGAAGACATACTAAAGGAAAAAGGATGATGAAGAATGCTAAATACGCTTGTGACGACTAAATTAATCATTAATAAGCCTGCCAACGAGGTATTTGAAGCTATTGTATCTCCAGATAAAATAGGGAATTTTTGGTTCTCCAGCAGCTCGGAAAGATGGGAAAAGGGTAAAAGAATTACATTAAGGTATGATGAATACAATGCAAAGGGCATTATGACTGTGCTTGAAATTGAAAACAATCAGAAAATAGTATTTTCATGGGGTGAGGAGCATGGCGAGGAGACAGTCGTTACCATTACACTCACAGAGCATGAGTCAGGAACCGTTATGGAAGTCAGCGAATCAGGATTAAACGCAGAAGATCCAGATGTTGTGGCTAAAATGATGCAGCAAAAAGAGGGCTGGGTGTTTACATTAACTTGCTTAAAGGCTTATGTCGAAAACGGAATCAATAATTTAAGAGCTTCCTTGATTCATTAAGGTAGTATTGTTTAGTAAAGGCTGGTTAAAAATGGACCAGCCTTCCTTTGTATATGTTTAGAATATAGTAAAACTACCATAATTATGATAATTGCGGATATAATATGATTAATCACCACAAGGTAATAGAAGTAGAGTTTCGGAGGTGGTAATATTGAAAACAATCTTTTGGATTATTGGAGGTCTATTTGTTTGTATTGTATTAGTAATAGGCATAGTGTTTTGGAAATTTCAGAAAGACCTCAATGAGGATAATCCCGAATACGTCCTGCAATTCATAAAGAAAAATAAAGATAATGAACATGTATCCTTAGCAATTCATTATAATCAACAAAAATGGGTAGAGATCAATTCAAAGAAGCCCCTTCCGTTAGCGAGTACAGTTAAAATTATTGTAGCGATTGAATATGCACAACAGGCAGCAGAGGGGCGTATAAATTCTCAGCAACTAGTAAGTTTAGAGGATTTACAAACTTTTTATATCCCCAAAACAGATGGTGGGGCACATGTAGCCTGGCTAAAGCAGTTAAAGCAAGATAACAAAATAGAGAATGATGGTGTACCCTTGAGCGAAGTAGCAAATGGGATGATTGCCTATAGTTCAAATGCAAATACAGAATTTTTAATGGAGCTATTAGGGCTAGAAAATATTAATAAGGTATTAGAGCAGTTAAATTTAGTGGATCATGAACCTTTGTATCCAATAGTAAGTTCATTGTGCATACCTACTCAAGTAATGAATGAAAAGAGTCTAACCAAAAAAGAAACCTTAACAGCTATGAAGGTTATGGATATGACAGAATATAGAAAGAGGGCATTGTCTATTCACGAAACTTGGTTAAAGAAGCCCCTTAGCAAAGAAGAGAAAAAACAAATTCTTCAAAGCCTAGATATGGATTTTCAAAAGGTCTGGTCTGATCGTTTAATAAGTGCAACAACAGCAGATTATATATCGATTTTAGAGAAACTGAATCATAAAAATTACTTTACTGAAGATGTGCATAAGTATCTAGATCCTGTAATGGAACAATTAATGCAAAACCCTAAAAATCAAGAATGGCTTTTACATGCAGGTCAAAAGGGTGGCTCTACTGCCTTTGTTTTGACATTAGCAGCGTATACAAAGGATAAAGAGGGTAATCAAACGGAGATCGCCTTTTTTGCCAATAATCTCAATAGGATAGAACAGACAAAGCTATCTAAAAACATGAATAGCTTTCAATTGAAGTTTTTAACAGATGAGAAATTCCGATTACATTTACAAAAGGAATTGTCTCAATAATAACTAGAAGTAGCCTCGATAGCTATACGAATCGAGGCTATTTTTAATGCTGTCATTCTCAGATACGTTCATCGATTAATTTTTTAAGATAATCTGTGAAAGTAGGGGCATATTCGTAAATAATTCCATTCATTAGGTCGTAGCACATAATCTTAAATTCACCATCTGAATCTTTTGATGATGTATCAAAATAGTACAGTTCATCCAAGTCAGGGATAAATAACTCTAGCCTATGAGGGTGCTGTTTACACCAATTCGCATCAGCCACATTGAGATGATGAATATAGAGAAGATCATTATCAGAAATATCCCGAAATTCTAGTGAAGTTAACATTAGAATATAGCTACCATCAAGAAATGCATTACCATAGTTTATCAGCCACCAGCAATAGGAGGGTGATAAGGTAAATCCGAGTTCCTCCTCTATTTTTTTAATCCAATTTAATCCAATTCTCTTCAACCCCCTCGTTCTGAATCATTTTATAGCTGTAGTTTGGTCTAATTTTTCTATTAAACGATTATACATGCAATCCCACCCCTTTATAATTTTTATAAGCACGACTGTTAAGTTCTTTCATGAATGTACCTTCCTTTACCCACTTGCATAGGATAATTTTATAATGTGAAAGGGGATTGAGGTAAATGTATAATCCTTATTATGGAAATTACCAGATGTATCATTATAATTATCAACCTGCATATTGGGTCTATCCCAATCAGATGGAACAAGGGAATCGAAATGATTATTCCAACGAATGGAGAAATGTTCAGAAGGATTTTGGACAGAAACCCTTTGTTGTGGATATAGAAGAGGCTACCAAGCAAAATAGAAACTATCGCACAGCGTTATGGACAGGGAAGCATTTACAACTAACCGTTATGAGCATCAATGTCGGAGATGACATTGGCTTAGAGGTACATCCTCATGTGGACCAATTTATTTGTATTGAACAAGGGCAAGGCATAGCTCAAATGGGTCCGACTAAGGATTATTTAAACTATCAAAGAAATGTAAGTGAAGACTCTGCCATAATGGTTCCAGCGGGAACATGGCATAATGTTACAAATACAGGAAATAAGCCGTTGAAGCTTTTCACAATTTATGCTCCTCCAAATCATCCGTTTGGTACTGTACATGCAACAAAGGCAGATGCAATGGCCTCAGAAGAAGGCTATGGACACGGTGGATAATAGGTAAGGGCTAGCATGTTTTGATTAACTCCATCAAGACATGCTTTTTACTTGTTTGTTCAAGTATTAAAATAAATTTTTTACCTGATATTTGTGTGGAAAGATAATGAATTCCTCATTAAAAATTTAAGTAGCACTAATAAAAACCAATGATCTATTCTTTTTAGAAGATTTGGTTAGGAGGGATTGTTGAGAAATGCTCAAAATGGAGTAAAGATAATCCAGCAAGAGGACAATGTAGAGTCATTAGTGGTAAATGATATTCATGGAGGCGAATTAATGGCTGGATGAAGGCTGGCATTTCAATAATGTAAATAAACTGAGGAACAGTTTTCATACATAATCGACTAAAATCACAAGCGAATAGGAATTTAGAAAAGGCAGAGAGCTAAATTTCTCTGCCTTTTAAAAATTAAAAAACAAAGGTGTTGACGTTTATTAAATTATCGTGTTATTATTATCTCGAATTCAAGATAAATAATTTAAAGATAAATGAATTCGAACCTTTAGTTCTCGCAAGGAGGTACAATTATGGGTTTTTTGAATAAATTCTTTAGTTCGAAAAAAGAGGAGGAGCAAACAATGGCAGAATTAAATATCGGTCTTATTATTGGATCAACTCGTGAGGGTCGAGTAAGCCCTCAAGTAGCACAATGGGTGAAGGAAATCGCAGATCAACGCGGTGACGCAAATTATACAGTAATTGATATTGCTGATTATAAATTGCCTCTATTAGGCGAACCAGGACAAGATGCTTCAGGAGCACAAGGTTGGTCAGAAATTATTGCTAAACAAGATGGCTTTGTATTCATCGTACAAGAATACAATCACTCTATTACAGGGGCATTAAAAAATGCACTAGATTATTTACGTGTAGAGTGGAATAACAAAGCAGCTGGAATCGTATCTTATGGTTCTGTTGGCGGTGCTCGTGCAGCAGAACATTTACGTGGCATTATGGGCGAGCTTTTAATCGCAGATGTACGTGTTCACCCAGCACTATCATTATTCACAGATTTTGAAAATGGGACAGACTTTAAACCAAAAGAAGTACAAACAGATTCAGTGAACCAAATGTTAGATCAGTTAATCCCATGGTCTAAAGCGCTATATACAATTCGCTAAGTTTGTATAGTTTGAGGTAGGTCGTAATTGGGCACAGTACAGGTAAGAAGAATTAGTCATGAAAGGGCTTGTTAACATGAAAAAACATACTGCGGGTATTCACCATATCACAGCCATTGTAGGGCATCCACAAGATAATATTGATTTTTATGCTGGTGTATTAGGCTTACGTCTAGTAAAACAAACGGTAAACTTCGATGATCCAGGCACTTATCATCTTTACTTCGGTAACAAAGGTGGTAAACCTGGTACAATTATTACATTCTTTCCATGGGCAGATGCTTATCAAGGACGTATTGGTGATGGCCAAGTTGGCGTAACTACTTATGTTGTACCAGAAGGAGCACTAACTTTCTGGGTTAATCGTCTAGCGAAATTTGCAATTCCATTCGAAAAAGGTGAGCGTTTTGGTGAACAAGTCATTCAATTTGATGATCCACACGGCCTTCATATTGAATTGGTTGCACGTGCAGAAGGCGAATTAAATGAATGGACATTTGGTGAAGTAACGCCTGAAGTTGCCATTAAAGGGTTTGGTGGAGCTACTCTATACTCAAGTCACCCTGAAGAAACTGCAAAAGTTTTAACAGAAGTTATGGGGCTTGAAAAAGTAGCAACAGAAGGCGAGTATACACGCTACAAATCCAGCGCAGACATTGGCAATACAGTTGATTTAAAAACGGTTGCAGGTCACCGTGGACAAATGGGTGTAGGAACTGTTCACCATATTGCGTGGAGAGCACAGGATAATGTGGATCACCTAGAATGGCAAGAGTATGTTATGAATCATGGTCAACATGTTACCGAAGTGAAGGATCGTAATTATTTTAATGCGATTTATTTCCGTGAACCCGGTGAGATTTTATTTGAAATTGCGACAGATCCACCTGGATTCGCTCATGATGAGACACCTGAGACAATGGGTAGCCAATTAATGTTACCATCTCAATACGAACAGCATCGAGAACAATTGGAAAGAACATTAATTCCAATCAAAGCGCGTGCGCTTGATTAAAGGAGATGGGACGTTTGATTTCAATTGATCCTAAGAAAAATACAGAACGCGAGAATTATAAGTTATTGATTGGCAGTATTATTCCAAGACCAATTGCCTTTGTTACGACGAAGTCAGAGCAAGGGATCATCAATGGTGCACCTTTTAGTTTTTTTAATATCGTGTCTTCCAATCCACCGATGATTTCTCTAGCAGTTCAAAGACCAAATAGGCGCTTAAAAGATACCGCTCGCCATATCCATCATCAGCAGCAATTTGTTGTGCATATTGTAGATGAGGATAATGTTAAGCAGGTGAATGAAACAGCAGCGTCCTTACCTGTAACTGAAAGTGAAATCGATCGGGCACAATTTACATTAATCGATAGCCAACTGATATCTGTACCAGGTATTCAAGAGGCGAAAGTTCGAATGGAATGCCGTTTAGTACAGTCGATTCCTTTAATGAATGGTGAGGAGCAGACAGGTGATTTGTTTATTGGTGAAGTCGTGCAATATCATATAGATGAGACCATTTATAATGAAGGGCGAATTGATCCAAGAAAACTAAAAGCAGTTAGCAGACTAGCTGGCTCAAATTACGCAAAAATTGGTGATATATTTGAGATAGAACGTCCCGAATAAAAAAAATGCGAAAATGTTGATATAACAACATTTTCGCGTTTTTTTCGTTCTAAATTAAAATTCTCTCTATATTCACTAAATCTTCGTTTGTTAATAGGATATCAGTTGCTTTCACATTGTTAGCCACTTGTTTTTTATGTTTCCCACCTGGGATAACGGCATCAACGCCATCTTGAGCTAATAACCAAGCAAGCGCTAGATTTGGTAATGTCGTGTGCTTTTCCTCTGCAATTCCCTTTAACGCTTCTACTTTTTCTAATGTTTGTTCAAATAATTCGCCTTGGAATAAAGGATCTGAAATTCGCCAATCGCCAGTATCTAGCTTAAAGTCTTTTGTATACTTTCCACCAAGTAGGCCATATGCAAGTGGACCGTATGGAATAAATGAAATTTCATTTTTTATACAGTATGGCAATAAATCCTGTTCTCCTGAACGATTTAACATATTGTAAGGAGATTGTAGGACAGAAATATCATTATGCACATTTGCCTCTATAAGCTGTTCTAATGTTACGTTTGAAATGCCTATTGCTCGGATCTTTCCTTCTTCCTTTAAACGTGACAATTCACCAATTGATTCCGCAAGAGGAGTTTCGTTATCCGGGAAGTGTAGATAATAAAGATCTACATAATCCATTTGTAGCCGTTTCAAGCTATTTTCGAATGCACCACGTAGATATTGCGGATGATTATCGGTTTTTACTGAACCGTCCTCAAACCAATGTCTACCTCCCTTTGTTGCTAAAGCGAAATCTTCTCTTGGGTAATTTTTTAATACTTCGCCAACAAGTTCTTCTGAACGCCCTTTTCCATAAATGTCTGCTGTATCAATAAAAGTTATCCCTAAGTCAAGTGCAGCTGAGACTAGCTCCTTCCCATCTTGCTCATTTAAGTTTTTAAATAAATTATGTCCACCTACAGCATTTGTCCCAAGACCAATTTCGGAAATCTTGATAGTTGTTTTTTTAAAAGTATGAAATTTCATATTCCTACCTCCTCGTTATTCTGTAATTAGAATAGAGTAAAAAGGATGTTTTACCAACATACATCGTTATAGTTTCATATATAGAAACAATTGCATTTTAATTGCCAAGAGCCTTAACATTATGCTAAAAGATAATGAATTTCTTCCGTCAATTGCTGACTTGCCTCTTCTAACTTTTTGACAAATGACCGAATGGCAGTTTTTTTTATTTGATTCGTCGAACCATGCAAAGCAATGGCACCGATTACTTCCCCATTCACATAAATCGGAACGGCAATACAACATTTACCTTCATTCGTTTCTTCATTATCAACAGCATATCCTTGAGCTTTAATGACCTGTAAATGAGGAATCAATAGACCATAATCATAGAAGGTTTTTGCTGTAAAGGTATTAAGTTCAATACTATTTAATAGTTCACGTTGTTTTGTAGGTGACAGATGAGCTAACACTACTTTTCCTAGCGCGCTTGAATGCATAGGTGTCCGAGTATCGATGGCATGAAAAGCAGGCTGTTCAAAAGGCTCTCTAATTACATTTTTTATCACCATCTCACAATTTTCTAAAATACCAATATAAGTAGTTATTTCTTCTTGGCGGGCTAATTGGTAGGGTGCTACGAGAGACGCCCATTGGATATCTTTATGCCAATATAAGTGCTCATCCCTGAAAATATGCGGATTTAATTGATAATACTTATTATATTTAAGAACATAATTCATTTTTTCTAGCGTATAAAGCATGCGAAAAACGGATGTCTTATTCATTGATAATTCTTCCATAATTTCAGTTAATGTAAGAGAATGCTTTTGACGTAATATATCTAAAATCAAAAGGCCCCTTTTTAATGTCGATACTTCATAGGAATCCATGTTGTCCTCTCCTAACTTCTAAAATAACTTAACCTGTACCTGTGAAATATTCATAGTTCTTTATTGATATTATAAAGACAATTTTTTATAACTTCTCAATTTTTATTTTAATAATAATTTTTAAAATGGTGGACAATTATAAAAAATGTCAGTGTTTTTTTGTATGAAGTGCTTGATTCTCCTCTTACTGGAGGTAATACACTTTGATTTGAATCAGCAAGATCAAAAAACAAGGAGGTTTTTATTATGAGGTCTATTGAATTGTTTTATGTCATCTTTAATATTGTTTTACTAGGTTGGTTAGTTTTTGGTAGAAATAAGTCACAGCGAGGAATGCTGATAGCTAGTAGTATGTCTATGCTATTTCTACTTGTCCATGGGATCATCGAAGGGATGCGGTGGCAAATGATACCGACTTATTTGATGACATTATTTTTCCTCGTTGTTGTTGTGATAAAACACTTTTTTAACCCAAAAATTCAAAAAGAACAACAATCAAGTATGCGCCGATTACGCGTTGTTCTGAATTCAGCATTAGCTGTATTTTATTCTGCCATAGCAGTTAGTCTGCCTATCGCTCTTCCGGTATTTACCTTTGAAAAGCCGACGGGTCCGTACAAAATTGGAACGATCACTTATGATTGGAAGGATACTCAGAGAGAAGAGACTCTCACACCAGAGCCTGGCGACAAGCGTGAGTTAATGGTACAAATTTGGTATCCTGCTGATTCGAATGCTAAAGGTAATATGGCTCCTTATATTTCCGATTCAGCTGTTTTTGCAGAGGGGTATAGTAAAATTCTAAATTTACCGAAGTTTTTATTTACAAATTTCGGTTATGTCAAAACGCATGCTATTGAGAACGCTGAGATTTCTAATCAGGAATCTACCTATCCAGTGCTCCTATTCTCGCATGGTTTTAGTGGGCATAAAAATCAGAATACTTTTCAAATTGAGCAATTAGTTAGTCAAGGCTACATCGTGGTAGGTATAGATCACACCTACAGTAGCACGACCTCAGTTTTTTCTGATGGTCGTATAGCAAATTACGTTCCACAAAAAACGGAATCAATCGCATATTTAGATAAAGCAAATGAGGGTTGGGTTGAAGATGCTAAATTTGTGCTGGATCAAGTAGAGCAGTTGGCCCAAAACGATCCTGAAAACCGCTTTACAGGTCGAATGGATATGGAGAATATAGGTATGTTTGGTCATTCCTTTGGTGGGGCAACGAGCACCCAAATGCTAATGACAGATTCAAGAATAAAAGCAGCTCTTAATATGGATGGCGTTCTATATGGAAAACTCCGAGTTCCTGCGGATGGGCTGAAGAAGCCGTTTATGATGATGAGTGCAGATGACTCAATCAGAGAAGCGAAGGAAACGGATGGTAAGGAGTTCATCGAGTTTGTAAAAGAAACTCTGCCACGGTATGAGTATGTAACTATGGGTGGGAACTATTGGATGAAGATTAAAAATATGAAGCATATGGGCTTCTCCGATTTATACCTGTTTTCACCGCTTTATGAACGGATGGAAGGGGTCGACATCCAAAAGGCTTACCGTCTGATTAACGACTATTCATTGGATTTCTTTAATCATTATTTAAAGCAACAGCCATTTAAACTATTAGAGCAAAATATTGGGGATTACCCAGAGTTTACGTTGCAGAAAGGTTGACTGCTAAGGCGAATAGTTGAGGGTGTTTAGCCCTCAATTATTCGCCTTCTGAATTTTCCGTATGTTCAAGTCGCCATTCTATTCCTTGAAATAGTAATTGATTAGCTTTTGAGAGTTGGTAGTATTGTGGGCTTAGAATGGCACATAACGTTTCGCATCGTTCGAGTCGTTTGGTTTTGGTTCTTTGAATATATTTTACAAAGTAACGGAAGTAATCTTCTTTATCGTCCAATTGCTCTGAGTTCGCATACAGCCTAGCAGTATCATCGACAATGGCCTGTACAACCGGACTGCTGGCAGGTGATTTTTGTTTCAACGCCTTATTCAATCGATCATGGATGTTTTCGAGCTTTCTGACCAGTGTTGTAGCGTTATATTTTGGTTGATGAACAATATTCATGTACAGAAATTCAGTATTTTTCAGGTCTTTTATAAACTGCGGATCATTTATGAGCTCCTGCAACTCATGCCAAGCAGCGGTTTGTTTGGCGGAGCCTTTCACCTGATTAATAATGTATTTGTCAAAATAATAAAAAAACGAATCTTTCCACTCTTTTGGAATGCCATTTAAGAATTGTATTTCTTTCACTTTTTTATCGATAAATTGTTTTTTATTTTCAGCTTTAATTGTTCGTGCATTTACTAAATCATGAATACACTGCAATGAATCCCCATTATGTTCCTTTGCTTGACGCAAAATTGATATCATATCCATAAGCGTATTAACCTGTGTTTCCATCGATTCAATCTGCCAATCAAGTGCTCTAGTGACTGATATCTCCTCAGATATCATTTTGCTTATTTCATCAATTCCAAAATCCAAATAACGCAGGTTTGTAATCATTTCAAGACGCCATATATCTTTCACCGTGTATAATCGATGTCCACCATCAGTATAACTTGTAGGTTTCAGCAACCCAATTTCATCATAGTAACGAACTGTTTTTATAGTAGAACCTATTATTTTAGCTGTTTCACCTATAGTATATTTTTCTTCCAAATGATTACACCTCCTGATTGGATTACTTTATAGTAATTTTAACATCATAGTTCATTTGATGATAAAAAAAGTCATTATTTTATTTTACGATAAACTTGCCATAAATGAATCCTTAAAACATTGAAAGCCATAAATAGAGGAATTAGACTTGCACAGCTGTGAAGTTTTTTTCAACAAAGTCACCATAACTTATAATTATAAAATGCGAAAATATCGTCAAAGCATTTTCGCATTTTAAATTTTTCCATATTCAAACATTCCAAGAGCAGCAACTTTCATTTAGAAAATTCTGCTCCTGTCAATTATGATTGCAACTGAACTCCTTAACGACTATGATAAGGGCTAGTTCACATTCTCAGTAAGGTAGATTAAGGGTGAAGAGCGCGAGTCATTGCTTCTAAATAGTTCTGACTTGCACGCTGACTTACCTCGGCTTCAGGTACAAAGACTTCAAAGCAATGGAAGCAGCCGGGATAGAGATGGAATTCAACGTCTACACCTGCTTGAGCAAGCTGTGTTACATTATATTCCTCCAATGAAATACTGATATAAAATAGGATTCTTTTATCTTCATTCAGCAAATGTTTTTTGTATCGAAAGCATAGCAGCAGATGTTTTTTGCTCGAAAGCGTAGCGGCAGCTACAATTACGCCAAGGCGAAATTAATGGTATTAAAGGAGTGAATGTGACTCCTGTTCTGCTTCCCATTTGGCAACTTCCTCACGTACACGAGGAGCAACTTCTGTTCCAAGTAACTCTATGGCACGCATCACCTGTTCATGTGGCATCGTGCTTAAAGGCACATACAGCATAAAACGTGTAATTCCAACATGCTTCCTAAGATGAATAATTTTATTAGCCACTGTATCTGGATCACCAACATATAAGGCTCCCTCAAAACTGCGTGCAGCATCAAAGCTAGAGCGATCATAATAAGCCCAGCCTCGTTCTTTCCCTAATTTGTTCATGCCTGCCTGAGTCGATGGGAAAAATGTATCTGCTGCCCTTTCTGTGTTTTCTCCAACGAAGCCTATAGAATGGGATCCTACCTGAAGTTTGGATAGATCATGACCTGCATGAGCAGCGGCTTTTTTATACAACTGTACAATGGGAGAAAATTGCATTGGACTACCTCCAATAATAGCGAGCATAAGAGGTAATCCCAGAAGACCTGCTCGGATGGCAGATTCTTGATTGCCACCGCTGCCAATCCATACTGGCAAAGGGCTTTGAACAGGTCTAGGGTAAACTCCTAAATCATTAATCGCTGGTCGATGTCCACCCTCCCATGTGACTTTTTCAGATTCACGTATTTTGAGCAACAATGCTAAATGCTCTTCAAACAGCTCATCATAATCCTTCAAGTTATAGCCAAATAAGGGGAAGGATTCGATAAAAGAACCTCGTCCTGCCATAATCTCCGCGCGACCATTTGAAATACCGTCGAGTGTAGAGAAATCCTGAAAAACTCTTACAGGATCTGCGGAAGAGAGCACTGTCACGGCACTAGTTAGTTTTATTTTTTTCGTTTGAGGTGCCGCTGCTGATAGAACCATTGCTGGGGACGAAGCAGCGTAATCTACCCTATGGTGCTCGCCGACGCCAAAAACATCTAGTCCTACTTGATCAGCTAAAATTATTTCCTCAACAACTTCACGCAATCGTTGTGCGTGACTTATCACGTCCCCACTGTGAACATCTGGTTTCGTTTCTACAAAAGAAGTAATACCTATTTCCATTTATTATCTCTCCTTGTCAGATTAGTTTTTTATTCGCCATGTTTCTTGCAGAAATGGAGTGCTCAGTTCAATAAATATATATAGACAAATTATTTAGTGGATGTATACTCCATGTTCATTAGGTCTTTACTTGGCTCGTCATTGCCCAAAAAAGAAGGGCGAAGGCACTAATTGAGGCTCCAAGTAAGCAAACGCCTCCCCAGCCAAAGTATGCATACATTTGTGTTGAAGCAATTGATCCGCTTGCACCGCCAATAGAATAGAACACCATATAGCCAGCTGTAAGTCGACTTCGTGCTTCAGCTCGCAGAGGAAGAATCATAGCTTGATTTGTAACATGAACGGCTTGTACCGCCAAATCAAGAAGAATTATGCCGATGACTAGCGCAATTAAAGAATGTTCAAGATAACGGATGAACAACCATGAAAGCAGTAGTAG
This sequence comes from Lysinibacillus sp. NPDC047702, assembly GCF_050272555.1. Taxonomy (NCBI): domain Bacteria; kingdom Bacillati; phylum Bacillota; class Bacilli; order Caryophanales; family Bacillaceae; genus Lysinibacillus; species Lysinibacillus sp. NPDC047702. The sequence continues at coordinate 47,005 of NZ_JBNNMG010000001.1, forward strand.
AGCTAAAGAAATACCTGTCGTTCGCTGTCCATAACCTTGATCGGCCAATTTCCCTGCTCGTGCTGCCGCTAATGCCCCAGCTACTCCTACAAGACCAAAAGCTCCAATCGCGCTGTGAGTTAGAGCGAACGGAGGTGTACTAAGCGGTAGTACTAGTGAAGTCCACAAAATGCTAAAGTCAGCAAAAATCAGCATGGCTAGAAAGGAGCGGATTCGTAATGTTCTTTCCTGAATAAACAAATCAAGCACTGACCTAATCAATCGAGTATAGGACAACGATTTTACCTCGCGTTCAGCATTAGGTAACACCTTGACAAACATACAAACCATCAAAAGCATAATGACAGCAGATACCAGATATACAGAGCGCCAGCCTGCAAGATCAGTTAATATACCAGCGAATGTTCGAGCAAGAAGTATACCAATAACAATGCCACTTGTTACAATACCAACGACCTTGCCCCTTTCGGCAGAGGAAGCCATTGTCGCTGCAAATGCCACAAGTGTCTGTGTCACGACTGCTAATAGTCCCACCAAAGCCATACCTGCAAAAAGTACGATGCTCGAAAAGGCCGTACCAACAATAACTAAAGCCATTATAGATAACAGCATTTGACCAATTATTATTCGCCGTTGGTTCAGTATATCTCCAAGTGGTACCAGCAACAGTAAGCCCAAACCATAAAAAATCTGTGTAATGGTAATAACGATACCAATAGTGGAGTGTTTAATACCAAATGCCTCAGACAATTGATCAAGCAAGGGCTGTGCAAAGTAAATATTGGCGACAGATATTCCACAGGCAGCTGCAAATAACAATGTAACAGCTTGTGTCATAGATGACTGTTCTTTCATGTTAGATGCAGATGATGAAGAATCTGTTATTCCAGTGTAAAGAGGTCTATTTTCTAAATCTGTTTGAGATTTACACATACTTTCCCTCCATTCATAATAGATTGCAATTATAACATACTGTTCGGTACAATATAATTATTGGTAAATATATCTTAGTGTCATTTGTAATGTCAACTATTTATTTATATATCTAAAAAAATAAGTCTTTATTTGACTTGAATACTATCTGTATATATAATAATTACATACTGTTTGGTATGAATTTAATGACAATAAAAAATAATCCTTAAAAATTAAAGTTTAGAGGTGTGCTCTTATGGCAAGAACTCGTGAATTTGATGAAGGTCAAGTCTTAGAAGCAGCGATGCAGCTATTTTGGGAGAAGGGATATGAGGCAACTTCATTAAGTGACCTTACCTCTAGAATGGGTATTCAACGCCCTAGTATCTATTCCACTTTTGGAGACAAGAGAGAATTGTTTGAAGCTACACTTCGTAGATATACAACGTCTCGTGCATCTGATATACGATCTAGACTTCAAAAATACTCGTCTGTAAAAGAGGCATTTTCCATCTTTTTTGCAGATATTATTATCGAGGAATACGAGGAAGATCTCAGTAAAGGTTGTTTTTGTATCAATACAATGGTAGAGCTTGCTCCTCATGATGAGAAATTTGAAGTCCTGACTAGAGAACATCAAATGTACTTAGCTGTTATTTTTCAGGAGACAATTGAACGAGGAATTCAAACAGGGGAACTGGTTGCTGACACAGATGCAAAGTCTTTAGCACAGGCATTGATTGTATCGTTAATTGGTATAACAGTTATGATGAAGTCTCGACCACAACGCTCCTTTGTTGACAATGCAATTGCAGCAACACTCACATTATTAAAGTAATTCGATTGAGTATAAATCAAGAAAACGAAATTTAAATAGTTACAAATCTAAGTCCTCCTTTAGAGCAGATTTTCTAAAGGAGATTTTTTTATGTTGTAAATTCTTACTTTATTGAAACGATTTACAAATCTGTATCATCTAACATATAGAAACAAGAAAGGAGGATGGAAAAATTGCAGGAAAAGTCACTATTACTTAAGGCGAAAAAGGGTAATAACAAAGCTTTTGTGGAGCTGTTGCAGAATGAAAAAATAAAGCTATATAAAATGGCCTATATTTATATGAAAAATGAAAATGATGCTTTAGATGTTGTACAGGAGACGATAGCAAGAGCCTATAGCAATATCCATACAGTCAAAGAAGAGCGCTATTTTGCCACATGGCTGATGAGGATTCTAATCAATACAGCCATCGAGACGCTTCGAAAAAATCAAAAAATAGTACCTATCTTGGAACAACAATCAGAGCAAATCCAAGTTTCAAGCTATGATGAGAGACTAGATCTACTACAAGCTATTGAGCAGCTTGAAGAGAAATATAAAACTGTCATTCTATTGAAGTATTATCGCGATTTATCTACAAAGGATATTGCTGATTTATTAGATTGTCCAGAGGGTACAGTTAAGACAAATGTGCATAGAGGCATACAGCAGCTAAAAAAATATTTTAATAAGGAGGGAGAGAATTATGGAGAACAATATTAAAGAAGTAATAGAGAACATTGATGTACCAATGGAAAAGCTAGATTTTGCTATTGAAAAAGGTGTGGGAATACAAAAGAAAAAAGACAAGAAAATATGGAAAAGAGTCATCCTTTCAAGTGTGGCAAGTATAGCCTTAATTGTCGGTTCCGGTTTTATTTCTCCTAAAATGGCAAGTGTATTAGCAGACGTGCCACTTATTGGTTTTATGTTTAATATAGCAGAACATGATAACGGATTAAAAACAGCGCTTTCTGATGACAATAAGGTAGTCTTAAATAAGACAGTTACTAGTAACGGTACAGCTCTTACGATAGAGGAAATTGTATTTGATGGTGCACGGTTAAATGTAGTTTATTCAATGCCAGAGTATAAGGAACTTTCACAAGCCATTATAACTGTTAACGAAAGAGAACTAAATGTTCCTGAAAGTTTAAAAATTTTAGAAGATAAAAATATATTTCGCGGGTTATTAGAATTTCCTATCGCTGAGGAATTACCTGATGAGTTTAATTTAACTTTAAAGTTTCTACAGATTGGTTCAACAAAAGGAGAATGGGTATTTTCTACACCTATTAAAAAAGTAAATAATCATAGTAATAAAGTAATTGCTGGCCAAACAGGGGAAGTAAAAGGTAACACCTTTGTTGTAGAAAGCATGGACAGTTCAACAACAACGACAAAGATTAAAGTGAAATTTGATGCGACTATGGACAAATTATTTTCTGAAGAGTCCGGTGTCCTAAATGCGACAATAATGGATCAGCATGGCACGCCACTTAAAATATTGGACCAACCAGGAAGTGGCGATGACAAAAGTACAACTTACACGTACTTAATAGAGCCCTTACATCAAGATATTACTGAGGTAAGAATAGCTTACTATTTCTTCCCGTTTAACTTAAATCGTAAAGATTTAATTGTACCACTAGCAGACTCATTCCCACAGCGAATATCACAGGACAAGATGGGGGATTATGTCATAACTGGAGTAACAAAAAAGGGACATGAGGCAACACTTTCTTTTTATATCGATAGTGAATTTCCTTTTGATGATACACTTACACCTTCCTTTTTTGAGATTGTGTCAGATTCAGGAGAAAGTCTTATCACTAATTATGTCCATGCAGTGGGACCAAATAAGTATGAGGTATCTTATCAAGCAAATGTAGGGAAACCAATTGTTCATACTGTAACGACGCCATATATGGAACTAGAGCCATCTGCTATAGTCACGATTCCAGTAAAATAGTTTTAAAAAATATCTATGAGAATTCTCAGTTAATTGAGGGGGCTCATAGATTTTTATATCTTACTTTGAATCTATAACAGTACTAGTTTATAAATAAAAAAGATAAATATTCAGTTATTTATTTTTTTTCTCTATATTAAGCAATAAAATTTACTATAATCTAATGAAAAATTAATTTTTCCAATAATCTAATTGTTGACTCAATTCTAAAAAATATATAATATACTAGTTATTAGAAAATTTTATATTTTTTAGTTATTAATAAGGGGTGGTTATTATGGCGAAGTTTTTACGAACGAAGTCAATCGAGCAAGCCAATAAAATAACCGAAGTTGAACGCTTTAAACTTAAACGTGAACTTGGGTCATGGCAATTAATGCTATATGTTTTAGGAGCCACAATCGGAGCAGGGATCTTTGTTTTACCTGGAACTACTGCTGCTCTTCATGCTGGTCCTGGAGTTATCGTTTCATTCCTAATCGGTGGGATTGTAACAATTGCAGTTGGACTAGCATATGTAGAATTTGCAGCAATGGCGCCCGTCGCCGGAAGCGCTTACACCTATTCCTATATTGCGTTAGGAGAAATTATCGCATGGATGATTGGGTGGGATTTGCTATTAGAATTTACGGTTATTGCTAGTACCGTCGCAGTTGGCTGGAGTGGTTACGTAGATTCATTCTTACAATCTGTAGGTATTCATATCCCTGAGGCTCTTACAAAAGATATTGCACATGGTGGGATTGTCAATCTACCAGCAGTAATTGGATGGCTTATCGTCGCTTGGATTGCATTGAGTGGGATTAAGAATGTGGGTCGTTCAAATACGTTATTTACAATTGCAAAGGTTGCAGCAATTATTTTGTTCCTTGCCATCGGTGCATTCCATGTTGATCCTGTAAACTGGACGCCATTTACACCATTTGGTTGGTCAGGTGTCATGGCAGGAGCAGCGTTAGTATTCTTTGCTTTTACAGGTTTTGATGGTGTAACAACAGTACTTGAAGAAGTAAAAAATCCACAAAAAACAATACCAAAAGCTTTAATTGGTGGTCTGAGTGTATTAACACTTATTTATGCTCTTGTTGCAGCAATATTGACAGGGATTGTACCATTCCCTGATTTAGATGTTCCAAATCCTACAGTATTTGCGTTACAATCTGTAGGTATTCAATGGGGCGGTGCTATCGTCGCAGTAGCTGTTATCTTTGGGTTGCTTGCTACAATGATCGCTAATACAACTAGTGCTACTCGTGTACTATTTGCGATGAGCCGTGATGGTCTTCTCCCAGAGCGTATCGCGCAAACAAATAAAAAGACTGGTGTGCCTGTACTATCTATCTTCATAGTCGTATTGACAGGTATTCTATTATCTGGATTTTTATCAATCGGTGAATTAGCCGAGTTCGCTAACATCGGAGGTTTGACTGCGTTTGCATTAACAACAATTAGTGTAATTGTTCTTCGTTACACGCGACCAGATCAACCTCGCGCATTTAAAGTGCCAGCGATATGGCTTGTAGGGATAGTAGGTGTTGGTGGATCACTTGCATTAATTTTCAGTCTGCCGATGTTTACAATACTGCGCTTTTTAATTTGGCTAGCAATAGGCTTGGTTATCTATATAGCCTATGGATACAAACATGCTAAAATAAAGTAGTGCATACAGGTTGTCCCCAAAAGGACCTTTTAACCAAAATGAATAAAAAGTGAAAGACAGAAACGTTGTTAATTCAATGTTTCTGCCTTTTCAATTTCATGTGATTTTACTCCCAAAGGGACTTATGGGACAGCTCCTAATTTTCTCTAAAGAAACAGATAAAAAAGCAAACCAAAGCGCACATTTCTAAGAATATCTACATATGATAAGGTTACATCTCCTTACATGCCCAGGCATCAATCTCCACCTTTATGGAAGGTGCAGCAAGAGCTACCACATACATTAAAGTTGTACATGGAAGGTGCAGTCCAAGAAATTCACTTATTATTTGCTTTCGTTGCTCTGCGTTCATTTCCCCAACCAAATAAAAAACAAGCTTCGTTAAATCCTGAACTTCCATATTTGCACTTTCAAGATTCTTTCGGATATTATCTAGTGCAATCTTCAATTGGGCTGTTGATTCTTCAGGTATCGTTCCGTCCTTCTCCATTCCGATTTGTCCAGATAGTGTTAACCATCTCTGTGGTCCTGTTACTTCAATTTGATGTACATAAGGAGCGACTGGTTGATGAATGTCCTTCGGGTTTCTTGTAATCTTCATAAAAATCATCCTATCTAATTTTTAGTTTAAAATTTTGTTAATAATAACATACTGATTCTGAATGATAAAATTTATATTTAATACTATTTTAAAGGAACATAAATTGGATATGCTCATTCAAAAGGTTATAATAGATAAATAGAATTAAGGCTTGTAACGCTGATATAGCTTTCAATAAAGTACAAAAGTATTGTTCCCCATTTTAAATTTGATAAGGCATGCAATTCTTTTCCGCTCCTTGGATTTTTGCATTCATCCCTTAAGACACTCGTAAGGCAGAAATAAGTAAGTCTTATTTCAAGAGATGATGGAAATAATAATCCAAAGAAGGGGGAGTATTTACATAAGAATGATACGTAATGTTTTACATCAATTTATTAATTGCTTATGTTCATTTGATAGCGAAACTGGAGCAGTAAAAACAGCGAAGCCGTTTTGTAGAAGGAGTGAATACATGAGTAATTTCTTTCGGAGTCATGGATTTAAGCGCTTTATTATTCTAGTCGGAATCGCTGCTGCACTCTACTTAATGCGTAGTATGATTAATCTTATACTTCTTACCTTTATTATTACCTATTTGATGAATCAATTGACTACGAAGACAACAGCTGGAGTTCGGAAGTATGTACCGATGAATGAAAAAGCAGTAACTGTTACCCTTTATTTGTTGTTAGTGGCAGGAATAGTTGCCGTAATCTATAAGTATTTGCCAGTAGTTACCCAACAAATTACACAGCTTTTTGATCTTATTGCTAGCTTTAATTTGGATCCAGATGATAATGAGATTGCCAGATATTTGGCACCTACCTTTGAGAAGATTGAACTTGGTAAATATTTAGAGCAGGGTGTGGACCTAACTCTTAAAAATATTACGAATATTGGTAAAATCATTTTACACATCTTTATTTCACTGATTTTAAGCTTGTTTATTTTACTTGAGAAGAAGAGAATTATTGAATTTACAGCAAAGTTTAAAGAAAGTAAGATTGGTCCACTTTACGATGAGCTAAATTATTTCTCAAGAATTTTCATTCGTTCTTTTGGTAAAGTAATTGAAGCACAATTTATTATTGCAGCAGTGAACTGTGTTTTATCGGTTATAGCTTTATCCATTATGGGCTTCCCACATTTAATTGCCTTGGGAATCATGCTCTTTGTATTAGGATTAGTACCTGTCGCAGGGGTCATTATTTCCTTAATTCCACTGAGTATTATTGCATATAGCATTGGTGGTTTAATGTACATTGTCTATATCTTAGTAATAGTGATGGTACTACATGCTATAGAGGCATACTTCTTAAATCCAAAGCTAATGTCTGCAAAGACGGATCTTCCTATATTCTATACATTCATCGTCATTCTCTTCTCGGAGCATTTCCTTGGCGTATGGGGATTAATTATAGGTATTCCATTATTCATGTTTCTACTTGATATTCTGGGGGTTACTTCCTCGGAGGATGAACTACAAAAGGCTACGACAGTGCATGAAAATAAACAAATCGAATAGCATTATCTTTCAAAAAGGAATCAAAAGTCTAAATGATTCCTTTTTGATTTTTATAAATTAGCATTATCAATGTATAAAGAGATAAAAATAAAGAAAGTGACAATGATATGTGATATATTACATATCAGTAGATAAAATAATTGGAGGCATTTATAATGGAACAATTCGATTCTAAGAAAAAGCTTAAACGGACGTTCGTACGTGAGGAGGCATATACAATTATAAGAGATTGGATTGTTGATGGAACTTTAAAGCCCAATCAACAATTGAGAGACAAGGATTTAGCAGAGCAATTAGGTGTTAGTCGAACACCAATTCGAGAAGCATTATTGCGCTTAGAGGATGAAGGGTTTGTGCAAACAAAGCCTAATCGTTCAACAACTGTATCTCTTATTGATGCTACTGAAGTATTCCATCTCTATTCTATTGGCTGTACGCTTGAACAATTAGCGATGAAACAGATATTTGAATATATAACAGATGATCATCTACAAATGATGGAGGCAATTAATCTTAAACTTAAAAATGCGATAACTGAAGGAAATCAATTAGAAGCGGTAGAACACGATAATGAGTTTCATGAGATTTTTATTGAAATATCTCAAAATAAGGAATTGAAACGAATACTTACAGGTGTCAGACAAAAGCTTAGACGTGTTGAATTATATTATTTTAATTTAGTAGAGGATGTTCAATTTTCCTATGAGGAACACTTACGTATTATCGAAGCTATTAGGCAAAAAAAGTTATCTGTAGTACTTAATGAAATTGAACAAAACTGGACATTAAGTTTTGCTAGAATCCAAAATCACCTAATTGGTTAATTCATAGAACAAAGGGGTTTGCAATGAGTAAAATACAAAGCTATATCAAGGAATATCATCCAGTTGTACATGTATTAGTTTTCGGCACTGTTTTAATTACCCTAACAAGCTCTATGAGTATGCCTTTTTTAGCTATTTTTTTAAGCCAATCTGTAGGCTTAGATTTTGCAACCATTGGATTTATTATTGGTGTAGGTCCCTTAGCTGGAACCTTTTGTGGATTAATTGGGGGAGTTCTTTCAGATTTTATTGGAAGAAAGAAATTAATGCTTCTTTCTTTAATTGGGTTAAGTATAGCCTTTATAGGTTTTACTATTACAACAAATATTATGGGTTTACTTTTTTTTAGTATTCTTAGAGGAATAGCTCAGGCATTTTTTGGCACGGTTTCTAAGGCGCTTATGGCTGATTTAACACCAGATCATAAAAGATATAAAATGTTCGCTAATCGTTATTTAGCATTGAATATTGGTTTTTCTGTAGGTCCTATGCTAGGAGCATTTTTAGGTATTGGAGGCAGTACGATAGCATTTGTATTAACTTCCATTGTCTATAGTATCTATGCAGTAGTTTTATTTTTTATGCTTAGAGCTATTGATGATAATGCATCAGTATCTGAGGAGAGCATCAATATAGCATTATTATGGAAAACAATGCGTAAGGACACGCCATTACTATTGTTTATTATTGGGGGAATGTTATTAACTACCGTGTATGGTCAAATGTCAGTGACACTTTCTCAACACCTACAGGCAAATATCGTAGATGGCATAAAATTATTTGCGGCGCTGATGAGCATTAATGGTTTCACTGTATTAATACTTCAAATACCAGTAACGAGATGGTCAGAGAGATTTACATTTACACAAAGAATTTTATTTGGATGTATTTTATTTGCGATTGGAGAGGCTGGGTTTGCTTTTTCAACCAATTGGACACCCTTCATTATTTCGATGCTTATATTTACTTTAGGTGAAATTCTTGTTATTCCCGCTGAATATGCTCAGGTAGATGAAATTACACCATCACATTTACGTGGAACTTACTATGGAGCTCAAAGTTTAGGGGAGTTTGGAAATTTTGTAGGTCCTTGGTTTGGAGGCATCTTGCTGTCAGTATATGGAGGAACAACGATGTTTTTATTTATGGCCTTCATATCCCTTTTAGGTAGCTATTTCTTTTATTTAGGGAAAAGGAATTATACTAAAAATTTAATTGTTAATGAAAAATTATGATCCAAAATGGATAGTTAAGAAATTGGAGCTTCTTTTTAAGAGCTCCTTTTATATTTCATCTATTGCTATAGTATTAATACTCTAGATTATGTAAAATTATCCACATGGGGGTGTTATAGTGAAAAAAGTAATTTTAACTTTATTAACAGCAACATTAGTATTTTCGTTCACATCATTAAATGCTGAAGTAGAAGCGAAAGAGACATTTAAAAACTGCAAAGAGCTAAACAAAAAATATCCTAAAGGTGTAAAAAAGGGTCATGCAGCGTATTCAGCAAATCTTGATAGAGATAAAGATGGTTGGGCTTGTGAAAAATAACCAATATAACCCCTTTCGTTGCAATATTACGAAAGGGGTTTTCTCAATTTTAGCACTGTATTTTAAACTACTGGCCTGAAAATTGTATGTGATTTTCTTTTCATAAATATAAAAATTAGCAGAGCGGTAATTCCCTCAGCAACAGGGAAGGTCCACCAAATAGCTTGAGGACCAAGAATCTTTGGTAATAGCACAAGTGTAGGTATGAATAATATAATACTCCTTAATAACATAATAGTTGTGGCAAGTCGAATTTTTTCAATTGATTGGAAAAATTCTGCATACACCATATTCATGCCAAGGAATATATAACCGATAGCGAAATGAACGAAGCCTTGTGCAGCCATATTACGAATTTCGAATGTACTTTCTCCGAATAACGCCATTAACTGTGATGGGAATAACATTGCGATAATAGCAGTTGTTAAGCCAAAAATTAGTGCTGTGGCAGTGCCGATTTTTAAGAGTGCCGTTAATCTTGTTACCAATCTTGCACCGTGATGATAGCTAACTAGAGGTTGAAGCGCCATACCAATACCAAGAAAAACGGTTAACAGAACCGTATGAATATAGTTCACCATTGCGTAGGCAGTAACCCCATCTGAACCTAAATAGTATAAGAATGTCACGTTATAAAGAATGACAATTATTGCCACTGAAGCTTCAACAATAAAGCTCGGTAGCCCGATCGAAAATATTTTCTTTAAATCAGAGATGATGAAAAAATTACGTACAAATCTTAATTCGGATTGCTTTCTGAAGAAATGTAGGCAGAGTACTGACATACCGATAATTGTGGAGAGTGCTGTAGCTAATGCACAGCCAGTTACACCGTAATTGAATACGAAAATAAAGATGTAGTTTAAGATAATATTTAAAACAGATGTAGTGATTAAACCCATCATTGCAAGTTTTGGATTGCCGTCATTACGAATAAAAATGCTTAGTAAATTTTCAATTGTATAAAACACACCAAAGATTAAAATAATGTGTAGGTACTCTTGAACATAAGGGTAAGTAGCATCACTTGCCCCAAATATATAGGAGACTTCTTTTAGATTCAACAGAAGTAGTAGAATCAGTGTTAGAACAACAACAATCATTGTTGTGAATGCTAATGTAAAGATTTGATGTGCTCGCTTTTTATTGCCCTCACCAAGAGAAATCGAATATAGTGTAGCTCCACCCATTCCAATCCAAAGAGAAATGGAAAGGAGAATAGAAAAAATAGGAACAGAGATATTTACACCTGCTAAAGCCGTAGGTCCAACACCATGGCTAACAAAAATTCCATCAACTAAAATATTTACTGACATTAGCAACATACCGACCATAGCTGGGAATAGGTATGATAAAAACAGAGGCTTTAGAGGTCTTGTTTCGATTGGATTAATGGTTGTCATGGTCTTGCACCTCCTTGACCATTACCTTTTCACCCTTGTCATCCAACTCCCCATTAAAAACAAATCCAAAATTTTTATATAGCTGAATGGCTGCAAGATTGTTGTCATAAACGCTTAAATAAATGTTTTGGCAGCCATATGTAGCTACCAGATGATTAATAAGCTGCTGTAAAAAGCATTTCCCCAATCCTTTGTGCTGATATCGCTCATCAATAAAATAACGATCTAACCAAACGCGTGCTGAATTGTCCATATGAGGGAACATACCATACATAGCAAAGCCGACTGCCGTATTCTCTCTGTATAAGCCAACAGGTATAAAGCGTTTATCGATTGCAGCTTCTGCTAAGCATTGATCCGTACTTTCAATAAAGTTTTTCTGATTATCTGCGATGCGTAATGTTAAAATTTCCTCTTTGTTTAAAGCTGTGATGTCACGTATCTCCGTGAACATAATGTCAAAACCTTTCTATTTTTATTGTGAATAGCTACAATTTAATGTATATAGTTACTATATAGTCAAGGAGAGAAACTTAAAAATGTTTAACAAAAATGTAAAATATTTTACAACTGGTGAATTTGCGAAAATCTGTAAGGTCAATAAACAAACACTTATTTATTACGATCAAATTGGCTTATTATCGCCCATCATGAAGGATAATAAGGACTACCGCTATTATTCCATTGCTCAATATGAATTTTTTAGTGTCATTGAGCTGTTAAAGGCAGTAGGTATGTCTTTAAAGGAAATTCAAAAATATATGGCTGAAAAATCTCCTGAAAATTTTCTAGACTTAATGCATCAGCAAAAGGAGATTGTTGCCAAAAAACGAAGAGAGCTGGAGCTGATTGAAGGCATTATTGATGTCAAGATTGATTTAACAGAGGAGGCTCTGCACCTTGATTTTGATAGCATTACAATTGAGCATTTACCAGAGGCAACGTTGTACTTAAGTCGAAATATTGAGGATTCAACGGAGGAGCAATTTGTTAAGGCTGTCTCTGATTTTATAGATGAGTTGGATCGCTCCCAATTAGACACTGGTTATCCAATTGGGGGGATTACAAGGAGGGAGCAGGTGCTGGCGGGTAACTATGATAATTATAGTTACTTGTATATTGAGCAACCTCATCCACAGGAAGGACATCCTTATTTCAAGGCGATTGAAGGAGATTTTATTGTGGGATACCATGTTGGACCATCCACGACACTTGGTGAATCCTACAAGCGATTATTTAAGGTTATGAGCGAAAAGGGCTATGAATTAGGGCAATACGTTTATGAGGAATATATTTATGATGCAGTTATTAAAAATCGTGAAGAGGAATATGTAACAAAAATTATGGTGGAAATAAAAAAAGGGTGTTGAAGCATTTTTGACTATCAACACCCAAATTAACAAGCTTCTTCATATGCCTTAGTGCAAAGTTAAGTTTATTTCCGGATGTGCCTTCTGTATTTCATTTAATTTATTTTCATGGACTCCTTTTAAATTTTTATCAAAAAAGCCAAGTGATAATTCATTGATTAATTTATAGATTGCATTTACATCTGCACCAGATTCATTAATAATCGGCGAAACGGCTGCTAAATCTGTAAAACTTCCGTGATTTGTTTTTGGAATAATAGCTGTGTAGACACTAGGCTTTTCAATTGTTTTATTTCTTAGATAAGATTCTACAAACAATTCATCACGATTACCTGGTTGCTTGCTATATGCTTCCTTCATAAAGTTAATAGATGCCTCAGCATTCATCAACATAAATGGTTTTTCAGGACCATTTGATGGCATTGAATCACCAAACAATCCACCATCCATATCAATTGCTGCTTTAATGCGATTGTCCTTTACAAGCATTTGAGCAGAAGTAGCACCACCAAAAGAGTGACCTAACATACCTATATTGTCATAGTCAATTAGTGAGGCAATTGCATGGAATTTCTTATCAAAATTCCCTTTGATGACTTCATCTAAAACAAATGATGTATCCTGCTCCCAAAGTTTGATTCGATTATTCAAGAACGTAATTGTGTTTTCAATTGGTGTAAAATCAACACGATCGCCATCAGGGAATATGGTTGTTGTCGCGTCACCTGTAAAATTTAGAGCAACAACAATATAGCCATGACTCACTAATTCCTCTAACTGGAAGGTATTTTGGCGACTATATAAACTCATGCCATGTGCAAATAATAGAAGTGGAAATTTTTCTTTGGATTTTATAGGCGTCGCATCCTGATAAGAATGGGTTTTCGTTAGTCCTAAGTGAGTTGTAGCAATATAAGGAAATCCCTGTGTTGCTGCTAATTGCTCTGTTAACGCATCCATATGTTCAAAGTAGGGAGAAGGCTGTCCTGTCCCTTTTTCAGCAGGATAATAAACCTGAATCATCAATTCGCGATTCACCTGATGGTTAGGTACGACAAATTCTTTGCGATTTTTATCGATAAGGTGAAATGTCTGTGTTCCTACTGAATACTCTCCTGTTGGTTCTGGAAAAGACATGATTGGAAATAGCTTTGGTAATGTGAACATTGCAAAAGCAGCTACAACAATACCTGAAATTTTTATTATTTTCATGCTTAATTTCTTTGAAACCATTGTACTTTTGGGCTTCACAAAAACCTGCAGTGTTAATAACAGCAATACAATATAAGCAGGAATCATACGCCAGTTAGCACCAATTGTCATAATTGTCCCTATTAACAAAATATAATTGGTTGCTATCACAAATAGATTTATTTTAGTTACCCCACGTTGTCTCAAAATCAGTGAGATGCTTGAGAGTATTAAAATAATTGTAAATAGTACTTCTAAAGTTTTCATCATTTATCTCCTTTGACATACATACGAATGTATGTAAAAATTAAAATAATAAACTACATATAGTAGTCTACTATTCCTGAACTTTATCAAATAATGCTAAAAAAACATCTTTCAAATCATCATTCACAAATGGCATACCGATTCCTTTGAACATCAAATTTAAATGTTCAATTTTTTGAATAAATTCAGCTCGGCTTACACGAAATATTTCAGGATTCATCCAAATATCAAAAAGCATTGTAAAGGTTTCAGCTGCTTGCTTGGGAAAAGCAACTTGCAGTGAACCGTCTTGATTACCCTCATCAATAATTTTTTGAATACCTGGTGCAACAACTTGTACGCCTTCCGTGATGCGACTATAAACAAATTCAGCAGAATTCATTTTAAAAGGGATTGTGGATAAATCTTCTTCCTTTACGCTTTGAGAAATTGAAAAGGAAATTCCTTGTCTTAAACGTTCTAAAGCATTTAAGTTTTTTAAATCTGATATGTCGTTAAAATAATTATTTGCTGTCAGCATTTCCTTTGTGATGGCATCAATAACATCAGCGCGCGTTTTAAAATGATGATAGAAGGCTCCTCTAGTAATATCTCCCACATCATCTACAATCTCTTGAATCGTTACATTATCCCAACCGTTTACTGTAAATAATTTAACAGCTGATTCAATAATTCTTTTTCTCGTTACTTCTGGATATTTATTTCTGGCCATAAAATACCTCCTTATAGATACATTCGAATGTATTTATAATGATAGAGACAGTTTTCCAAATTGTCAACAATATACTATTTGTGAGCATCACTTAAGAAAATTAGAAAAGAACTAGTAAAGGTAAGCAATTTAGCATATATTTTGAGTTTAAACGGAGGTAAGATCCGAGTGTTTTTAGGTAAATTAAAGTTTACTCCTAATAAGTAAATGAACTCCTGACGATACATTAATGGGGAAAAAATGTAGCACTTTACCCAAAAGTACTTTTCTGTATATGGAGGAACAGTCATGCAAGTATGGGTTGAACGATGGAAGCAATTATTAAAACAACTTGAACAGCAAGGAGCTTGGACACGTCCACTTGAGATAAAGCCTGTAACGACTGAGCAAGAGCTTTCAATGGTAGAGATGCGGCTTGGCGTTCCGATTCCTTCTGAATTCCGTAATGTATTACTTCATTGTTCTCGACAAGTGGGGGTGTATTGGTCTTTACCTGAAGAGGCACTACTTCCTATTGAGCTGGAAGACACACCTCTAGGTAATTTTGGTTGGAGCTTGGAAGAACTCGAATTCCCTGATTTTGGTGGAGACAGTGATAATGCAGATGAACAACTATACCTACAATATCATACGGCTGGCAATGGTGATGTGCTTCTTATAAAGATTGAGGATGGTTCTGTTTGGTATTGGAGTCATGAGGAAGGTGAGTTTGACCTTCTTGCCTGGAGCTTTAATGATTATATAGAGAGGGTTACGACTTTAGGATGTATAGGAGTAGATTGTGGTCAGCATCGACAGTTTTGTAGTGAGGATGGCTTGGATATAAGTTTGGACAACTCTCAAATCTGGCTAAAGTGGTTTGAACAATATTTAACTACAACATGGAACCAAGCTATGTATCACTTGGATTTCTTACTCATATATGTATCGATGCATAGTGTGAAAGAAGCAAAAGTTCAAGAAGCATTTACACGGTTAGATTCCAGAAAGGTGTATGTTGCACTTCGAAATCAAATTGAACAATCACTGCGATTATCAGATAAGGAAACATGGTGTAAGGTGCTAGTAAAGGTTTGTGCAACAGAGGCAAGTGATTGGGTAAGGACACTTTGGAAAGACCAAAATGATATGCCTAGTTCGATTCGAGACTATTTAACAGCCTACTGTCTATCAGAAGAAGAGGGGCTTTCTCTTGTTCTTCAAGATATCGAGAATGAGCAAATCGATTCCTATACAGCTTTACATCGACTACGTCATTTTCACAGCCCAAAAACGATAACTTGGATGAAATCCTTTGTTTCCTTTCCAATCGATGGATGGGATACACTTTTAGTAGAATCACAGCCGAGTGGAGAAACTTTACTTGAGTGGTTGAGTGGCAGTGAAGTAGAGCGCCTAACAGCTATACGAGCAGTATGTAAAATGATGCAGCAAGGAATTATGCCAACAACTTCACCAAATAAGGAGAAATGGCTGCCATTGCTTGCATTTTGGAAGGACAATGAAATACTACGAAAACATAAACAGCTATTTAACCAAGCTCTAGAAGGCTTGGATTATTGGTGAAATCTATAATTGAAAGAGGGAGAAATGATTGAACTATTTCACTATATTCGCTTCCATGAATAATACCGAAGATATTGAATTTAAGATTTCCGATGTTTTTAGTAAAGGTTTTGCTATTGAAAAAAATGAAGATGAGTTTCTCATAAAGTCCAAAGCATTATTTAATAAATACAAATTAATGATTAGAGTGATGTCAGAAGATACAAGCCCAGAATACTTTGCCAATAATATTCCTGGCATGATGGGCTATTACAATAGTATGCCTTTTGAAGATGACAATTTAAAAGAATTGGTTTTAACACAAATTTCTGTGTTAAATACAGTAATTTCCATTGAAACTGAAAAAGAGATAGAGGATGAACAGATGCAATTATTTACGAATCTACTATCAGTAATAGGGGGTATTGGCTTTGTACCAAATGGTACCTTACTAGACAAAGAAGGAGTAGTTATTGTTTATCCTGATGGGCAATCGGGACCATCCAACTTTAGACCTCATGCTTGTACACGAAAGGTGAGGGGACAAGAGGTGACATCAGAGGAAGGTCATCAAAGAAAGAATAAAGTGATAGCTTATTTAAAAGAGAAAGGTATTCCATACACAGATTAACTCCCGCAACTTCCACCAATTGAGGATTGTCAGTTTAAAGCCAAAGAGGATATTGCTAGGAGAGCTGTAGCCTTACTTATTGTTATTCAATTTGCTTGTGATGTGGCACAAGGAGAAAATGTAGAGGAATCAAGAGACTTTTTCATCAGTATGTTGCGTAAATATGAGGTGGAAGACATTCTAACTGACAATGAAAGAGCCTTTTTATATAGTAAGCAACCAAACGCACAGGAAGCCATTAATATTTCATGGCAATATGAAGCTTATTGGACACTAATTTGGGCACTTGGGTTTGTTGACAAACTTGATTTTCCTGATGAAGTATGTGATTGTGAGTATGCTATACAAGTTATTTCTAACTGCGAAACATTTGAGCAATTTTATCTTCAAACTGCAATGCGTAGCCAGGAAGTAATATTGGATGAAGCCGATAAGATATACAGATTGCACTGGGCTTGCGTAGATAGTCGTATACAAGAACGAACGGCTCCTGCTGGTATGAATGAAAGTATTGTTATGGAAAGACGCAGAGGCTTATTCTGGTTGATTGGTCATCAAAATGAAAACTGGGATACGATTTCGATGGATACATAAAAATTAGCAAACTAGTTAAAACTAGTTTGCTACATGTATAATCTATTGTTACTTGATGTAATTTGGAATACTTACCTTATCAATTAAAAGAATGCCATCAAATTGATCGCGAGGAACAAAGCTTTCCTGTATAACTCCCCAACTATAGGATATACGTGGCTCAAACATCCATGAATTTCCTCTTTCGTTTTGGCGATTTCTTAAATCAATAAAAGTGTAAGGTTTTTTTGCTGAGGAAAGAATATCCTCAGTAGATCCTTTGACTGGAGGTAGTACAGACCAAGTTTCACGTGCATTGCTTGCATTTTCTCCACTTGCCATATACAGGCCAAGTACATAGCTATACTTTTTATAGATGTCTGGTAGACGTTCACCCATTAAATTTAACGCATAAGGGGAACCCATTATTTTAGATTGAGCCTTGCGAATATGGTCATTATGCGCCCAAACAATAAATTTTTCAGTCGGATAAATCTCCTCTGCTAGCCAAAGTAAATTTTCCAACATGGCTTGATCACGCCATTCCATAGTTTTAAAAAATGAATCATATTTATTTTGCTCAATTTCGTTGTTTGATTGAATAGATAGTTCTATATACTCTTCTGCTAAGCGAATGCGGTCAGCTAATGTACGTTCCATAAGCTTTACAATATGATGCTCGCTCGGATAAGCTGCTTTTAACTCTTTCTCTTTAAGCTGTACTTGTGATTTTACTTGTTTATACACGTCGATAATGCTTGGTTTGGCCTTTTGATATCCTTTTAAATCCTTGCTATAGCTCCAATCTACAAGCTGATTCTCTACTTCACTGAACTGTTTAGCCAGCTGATTATTTTGTAGCCAGCCCCCATCTGTAAATGCACCTTGTTGTTGAATATCAAAGCCTGCTAACACTAGAGGCTGCTCTGAAGCTTGGGTTTTCTTAGCATACTCAAATAACGGTAGGGTCTCTTTTGACCACCATACGCCAAAAATCCCATCCTTCATCGTCTGCAGAGCCGCTTGCTTGTCAATTTTCCCTTGAGCATTCATAACGTTTCCCATTCCACTTTCAAAGGCAAGGACGTTGTAGCCCATTTCTTGGTGTAAAAACTGAATGATACGTGTTTTTGCTAGGCTAAACTCAGCAACACCATGCGAGCTTTCCCCTAAAAAAACAATACGTTTATCGTGTAATAAAGGCTTTAGCATCTCTAAATCTTCAAATTTACTGGGTGCAATTTTTTCTGATTCAAAAGATTCAGGCTGAATAGAATTTAAACTATACGCATGATCATTCACCCAATTTTTCCAGTCTTGTAGGGCTTCATTGGATGTACGAGCTTGCTTCACTTCTGATGCCTGCTCTAAACTCGTCTGTTCGGCTATTCTTGGAGCAGCCACTGCTGCATTTGCATCCCCGTTAAACGCTATAAAACTTGTTAATGCAATACTGAATGATAATAGTATTTTATTTCTTTTTCCTTTTGTCATTGTCCATCAATCCCTCACAATAGATTGAGACCAATTATACGCAGGTAAGTTTAAAGTTAAGGGGGCTTCTGTTTAAATTTTGTTTAAATTTGGATTTATGTCTTGAATCAGGAAGATAGAATTAAAAAACCTCCAAAAGTGTGATATCGAAACGATAAGTCACTGTGGAGGTGCTGTAATTAACTCATTTATAGTGATATGTGCTAACTCTGTGATTGTTGCGTTGTATTTGATTAAACCATGCGCGATCCTTTTCTTCCTGCTTTAATGTATTAACGATTGTTGATGAGCAGTTAATACAAATTTTTGCCTGTGTAATTTGACCACATCGTTCACAAGGAGCGCCTAGATTAGGAAAAATTGAATTTTTTAATTTTCCTGCCTTCACCCATTTATAAAGCAGCTCAGAGGAAACCCCTGTTAATGCAACGACCTCATCATTTGTTAAATAGCGATTATTTTTTCTAAGTAAAAAGTGATGTAGTTCCGAAAAAATATCTTCCTCTCGCACATCAATTTTTTTTGCAAATTGGTGCATAGTAATTCCTCTCCTTATCCTTTCAATTGATGATTTTTCCAATATCTTCGTTTAAGATGACTGGCTGTTCATCATATTTATAATTCTCCCAGCGATTGCGAGCCAATTTACGATATTTATTGGAAACATTTCGATCTGCTATTAATCGAGAGAATCCTTTTTTCGCTTCAGTAATGTCGCCAAGTCGCAGGCTTAATTCTGCGTGTAAAAATTGAATTCTTTCACTGCCTTCTTGATTGGATGCAAATGATTTACTGTAAAAGTCTCTTGCCGCAAAGAGGTAGCGCAATTCTGATTCCTGATCCTCTTTTAAGCGATATAACCAGGCTATTTTTAAAGCGAAATTCGCCATAAGAAGTGATTCTTCCATAGAAGCTCTGGACACTAAATAAGCAAGCTTAAAACTTATAATGGCATCTTCAACTGTCCGCTCTTGACAGATGTTCATAGGTTTTTGAAGCTCTTTAATATACAGTTCATCGATAAGGAGCATGAAAGGTCCATACGTTCTTGTCATGGATTTATGGTAGGCATAGCCACAATGCGGACAAACAGCAACTTCATATAACAATGGATTTAAGCCCTCATAGACTGGCATGAAATCTGTTTGCTCCTCAACAATTTTATAACGATTAGGACGTACCTTATATGTGGTAAAGTGCTTTTTGCAAAACTTACAATCCACACTACTTTCATAGTAGTAAATGTTAAATGCCATAAGAATCAACTCCTTTACTCTTAATTAATTGTTGTTTCTTTTGTTCTATTTATACGATGGGTATTATCGTTCAATGTATTTAATTTATTATCTTTCATTTTATCAATTCTGTGTTCTTTGGTATACTCCTTTAGAATTATTAAAATGAAAAAATTAATACTTTTTTTGTTTGCAGATGTTTTTATATGTATTCGCAATAGTGTTTATCGGTATAGTGAACAGAAGTTATATGATTTATTTTAAATTTGTCAAATTACGTACAAATGTTGCTGCCGTTATCGAACCAGGTTTAAGAATTAAAATTACGATAATGGGTATTTACGACTATTTTAGCCGATGAATAAAGATGAGGTGTACAAGATGGATTGTAAAATTGTTTTTTTTGACGTAGATGGAACACTTATTAATTATGAAGATGGTTGTATTGAGGAAAGTACGAGGAGGGCAATACATCAGTTAAAACAGAGGGGAATTCGCATTGTTGCTGCTACAGGTAGACCATTATCAATGTGTCAAAGTTTAAGAAGCATAGGAATAGAGACATTTATAACCGCTAATGGAGCGTATGTTAAGCATCAAGATCAGGTGATACATAAAATATCAATTGACAAAACTTTTGTCCAAGCAGTTCAAGCTTTTGCTGAAGAGAATAAACAGAGTCTTTCATTTTTTACAGAACATTTATTTATGAATAACGTACATAAGTCGAGGACTCTAAAAGCCTTGCAAGAAACATTATCTTTATCCAAATTTCCAGAAGCCCATGAAAATATTGTAGAGCAGGAGGTTTATTTAATGTGTTTATATGCTAATGAGGATACTGAGCAAAAATATATAGCACAATTTCCTCATTTAAAATTTAGAAGATGGCATCCATATATTACAAATGTATTGCAATCTGATGTTTCCAAATCGATTGCTGTTCAAGCTGTACTTGATTATTTCAAATTGAGCCCTGAGGAAGCACTTGCGTTTGGCGATGGTGATAATGATATAGATATGTTAGAACAGGTTGGTCTTGGGATTGCAATGGGTAATGGAAGTGAGGCTTTGAAAAGTAGTGCTGATTATATAACGAAGAAATCCATTGAAGATGGCATATATCATGCTTTACAGGAGCTACAAATAATTTAAGAAAGTCATTATTTGAAAACAAATAATATTTTTAGTAAATTTAAAGGAATGACATGTAACCTAAATTTACTAGAGTTTAAAGGAAGAGCTATTAGTTTTTTGACACTAAATGACAAAGGAAAAAACTTTCTTTAGCAAAATAATGAAAAATGATTGAGGCTATACAACTCATAATGTTAACTACATTGAGTATGATAAAGCTAACGATAAATAATGCTTTAGGTGGGATGAATTTATGGCACATCATGTACAATCTCTTATAGAACATTACGGGTATTTTGGCATTATTCTTATCCTTGTTGGAGGGATTGTCGGGTTGCCTATTCCTGATGAAATATTTTTAACATATGTAGGATATAGTGTATATCGCGAAACACTAGCACATGTTCCGGCATTACTCAGCGCAGCCATAGGGGCAATAGGCGGCATTACCTTAAGTTACTATATAGGTTATCGGTTCGGGCTACCTTTATTGCATAAATACGGACCGAAGATTCATATTACTAAACAGAAAATTGATTTTACTAAAAAATTGTTTACAAAAATAGGCCCAGTCTTATTACTGATAGGTTTTTTTATTCCAGGTGTACGCCATCTTACCGCATATATAGCTGCCATTAATAACTATCCATATAGGAAATTTGCTTTTTTTGCTTATGCAGGAGCATTTATTTGGACATTTACTTTTATTACACTAGGAAAAGTACTAGGTGAGAAATGGCGCTATGTAGGATTTTATTTATCTCATTACAGTATTTATCTAATTGTAGTCTTCATCATATTAATGTTGATCATTTATTATTTTTTCAAAAAAAGAAATAAATAAGGGTCTGATTCTTCTAAGTGAAGTGAATGAGACCCTTATTTATTTTTAAGGTAGGATGGCAAATGAACGAACGGGGAATCCAGATGCTTTTTCTGGTTTTGGTACGATATTGAATATGACAGCCCCTTTTGGTGGCAACTGATCTAAATTTGTTAAAAGCTCAATTTGATAAGTATCTTGCTCAAGTACAAAATATTCACCGTCTAACTTACCATTTTTACGAAAATCTGCTGCTGAATCAGTGTCGAAAGTTTCGTGACCAATAGCACTAACTTTTCGTTCTTTGAATAAAAATTGTAAAGCCTCTAATCCCCAACCGGGTATATGATTATGACCCTCAGCATCCTTATTATTGAATGCTTCCTTATTTGGCCAGCGCTTACTCCAATCGGTGCGTAGGGCAACAAATGTACCTGCTTCAATTTCCCCATGCTCAGCCTCAAAGTCAAGAATACCCTGAACACTTAAGGTAAAATCATTATTTTGATCGGCTTCATTCGATTTATCAATCACGATTAATGGTAGCACTAATTCCTTTAAATCTAATTCTTCTAAAAAACGTGTGTCCCTTACAAAATGGATAGGGGGATCAATATGCGTTCCGTATTGTCCGGGAAAAGTGAATTGCTGTGCAAAGAAGCCATCATCATGAGAGAATAAGGTTTCAAATTTTGCGTCCTCAAACATAAAGAAGTGAGGCGAATTTGGTCCAAATGTATGTGTTAAATCTACCCATTTTCTTGATTTCAATAGCTGCACTGCTTGTAAAAGTTCATTAGTCATCGTATTTACCTGCTTCCTATTAATAGTTTGAGTTATTTCCTTCTTGTTCAATCACAACCACAAAAAAGAGTCCTTCTTGGAGAAGAGGACTCTTGTGCAAAGCAACTGATGTAGGTCTTCTCATCTTCAAGGCAAATATTTTGCCAATTGGAGTTAGCACCATACCCAGAGGCTGGTTGCTGAGACTTCATAGGGCCAATCCCTCTGTCTCTCTTGATAAGAAATGCGATATAAGAATTTTCAGAAATAACGATTACAAATACATTAGCATATTTTTTTATAGTTTACAAGTTCAATAGGGATACATGGTTAATATTTTACATACAAAAAGAGCGGCTATATCCAGTTGTTAATAACTCTTCTTAATCGCCCTGTTCGTTATATTGATCTGGAACTGATACATTAAGGGAGATGCTGATCTAGTTAGCGTAAAAACAATGTCTTTAGGGTACCAGAAAAACCAACTAATACGGTTAAGCATTTGTTAGGGAAAGAGCCACGCTGATTAGAGGCTCTTAGGGGAAAGTTAAGTATACAAGTGGGTTCTTATGAAAAGAGCCCTCTTGTAGAAAAGGTGCTGTCACCAGCTTAAAACTAACGTAAGCTTGCAGCATTCACTATCTGTAAATACTATCCGAATATTATCAGGTGTATAGTTTGTTTCAAATTTCATAGTAATACCCGTTGAAATGATTAACTTTTCAACCTCCGATTTATTTGATTTCTGTGCAGCATCCATAAGATCATGTGCAAATTGTTCTGATCCATCAATTTTATCTGTAAGTAGCTGAGCTTGCTGCATAATTCCCTTTACTCGCTTGGCAGAAATTTTTAATTTATTTGTATTTACAGCGGGAAAAGGATTAGTATTTGTCGGCATAGCTAAATATCTAGATGGTTGGTGAAGAGCTGGATGATTTACTATTGCCAATTCTGGATAATAGGTAGGATAGACGAAATATGGATAAGGGTGGTTGTAATACAGCTTAATTCCTCCTATCCACTAGCTGATACCCTATCTTATGTGCAGCAAAGACTTTCGGTGTTCACTGTTTCTAGATATCAAGGAGGGCATTATCAAATGAAGCAGAACAATACAGTGGATGAGCTAGGAAGAGGTAACTAAGTCGATTGGAAATAATGGAGCTTGATCAGAGATGAGCCTGGGCTGATCAAAAGTGAAGGAAACCAGATCGAAAAAGAGTTCAAGCTGATCAAAAATGGAGGGACCTGAGCAAAAAAGAGTTCAAGCTGATCAAAAATGGAGGGGACCTGATCAAAGAGGGGGCCGAACCGATCAAAGGGACGGAACCTGATCAAAGAGAAGCCCAAGCTGATCAAAAAAGAATGGAACCCGATCAAAGAGAAGCCCAAGCTGATCAAAAAAGAACGGAACCCGATCAAAGTATAGCTCAAGCCGATTAAAAGTGGAGGAAACCCGATCAAAAAAGAAGGCTTCGTTCTTAATAGCCTTCTTTCACAATTATTTTATCCAAGAACACGTAAAACATCATCTATTTTTTTGTTATGGGAGAGAATGCCGTAGTTCATCCATGTTAAGAAATCAACCTCATAGACACAGTTATTTTTCACTGCTGAGAGATTGTTCCAGGTAGTGGATTTTAACAATACTCGTTCCTCTCCTTCAAAAATTGAATGTTGCTTGTCGAAGGTAATGAATAAATGATCAGCATCTAAATGTATAAGCTGATCAAATGTTAGATGTTTTTTTCGTGTATGAGGTGGAATATTCCATACAGACTGATGGGGTGTTAAGCCGAGATCACGATATAGAATGGGTCCCGTATAGCCGCATTCGGGTCCTGCATAGAGGCTAATGCCGATTGCAGAGATACGAAGAAAGGCTACACTATGTCCATATACTGATTTTTGAAGCATTTTTTTTGCCATCTGCACTTTTTCTTCATATTGCTTAATGACATCCTTCATAATAGCCGTTCTACCTGTTAAATCAGCTATTTGGAACAATGTAGTACGCCAATCCTCACCTGGGTGTGAGAGTTGATAAGTGGGAGCCAATTGATTTAATTGATGATAAGCCTCCCAACGCTCTATCCCTTCATCTAGCATAATTAAAGTTGGTTTATAATGAAAAAGCTGATCCATTTGTCCGTTTTCAATATCAATATCAGGTATTTCTTGTAACCCTAGATAATCCTGTTTGCCCCATTTTGAATGGCTAAATTGGGCAATGGGTGTAATTCCTAATGCCACTAAAAAGTCCTCTAAAAACGGTGCGAATATACGAGGGTTATTATTTTGGCTACGACGATATTGTCCAGGAGAGATGCCAACACGCTCTTTAAAGCGGCGGTTAAAATAATACTCATTGTTGAATCCAACCGTTTGGCTTATCTCAAAAATACGGTCATTCGTTGTTATTAGTAATTGCTTGGCTTTCTCAATACGAACATTGTTTAAAAAGTTTAGTGGGGTTTGACCAGTAATATCCCTAAATATACGAGAATAATTCCAGCGTGGGACAGTCGCTAATTCTGCCAATTGTTCCACGGTCCAATCCCGTTCATAATGCTTTTGTAAATATTTTATGGATTGCTCAACGGACTGACGGTCATTTTTCTGCTGTTGATTAGGTACATTTTGATACAAAATGAACAGCATAAATTCTTGGAAGCGTATATGCTGCTCAAATAATGATAGCTCATCCATTGCTAGACGGTATCGATAAATGCTTTCTAACAGATTATTACACTGAGAAAAAGGATGGCAGCGCAGTTCTTGAAAGCGTGTAAAAATAGGAAAGCAACCCGTCTGACTATCTTGTAGTTGGATGATTTTAAATGTTAATTGATAAAAGCACAGCGTCTCAGTGTCATTGTAAACATCTATTTTTTGATTAGGAGGAATGAGCACACACTTTTCTTCAGTAAGATGGATGGTTTCCTGATTACTATTTAGCTTTCCAGAGCCACTAATAACCACAAGAATAATATAATGATCACTATGATGTAATTGCCACATTGCTGGTGGAATAGAATATGAAATTTCTTGTAATTGAAATATTTGCGTTAAACTGCTCATATCTTTCTACCTTTCCTTGAGAGTGTTTTTAAACAACGCAAAGAAAGCCCTAAAAGAGCTTTCTTTAGAATTATTTTACGAACCATTTTTCAAGATCATCGTATTTTAACAGGTTTGCAGTAATAGCTCCAGATTGCCAATATGTTCGATCAGCAATATACACGTTGCCATTTTTTACTGCTGGGACTGTATTCCAGAGCGTACTATCTAACCATTTAATTGCATCCTGATTTTCTTCAGATTCCCATGCTCCATTAGAAGGGAAAAGAATAATATGATCAGCATCTAATTTAGGTATAGCTTCTTCTGAAAGTACCTCTTGAAATTCCATCATATCACGAGCTAGTGGGTGAGGAGTAAGTCCTGCCTCAGTGTAAATATAGCCTGTGTATCGATTTTTAACGCCAAATAATGCTAATGTTTTATCGGCTACATTTAAACGGACAACAGCAACTGTTTCATCCCCGACTGACTTATCTAACTCTGCCTTTAAAGTCGTAATACGTTGCTGATAGTTATTAACAATCTCATCTGCCTTATCAGGAATGTTTAAGACATCAGCAATTGTCTTAACTATTGCCTGTGGATCTGTAATGATTTCCTCTTTTAAGCGATAAGTAGGCGCGATTTTAGAATACTCCTCATATTTTGCTTTATCAGCCGCACCATCTACAATGATTAAATCTGGCTTGGCTTGTAATAACGCCTCCATACTACCTGTAATATCAAATTCTGGTGCATTCAGTTTGAGATAATCCTGTTTCCCCCAAGCCGGGTGATACCATTGGACAACGGGCTTTACCTCTAAGGCCGTTAGATAGTCCTCCAAATAAATTGCTGCTACTCGCTGAGGCTTTGCAGGAACCTCTACCTCACCAAATTCATCTTCCACAGTCCGTGTTTCCACTGTTGATTGATCCTCTTTAGCAACATCAGCTTTCTCCTTTGGGGTCTCCTTCGAATTACAAGCTCCTAATACAAACGTCAGTATAACTAAACCAAATAATGCTAACGAAAAGTGCTGAACCTTATGCATTGCCATTCACTCCTATAATTTTAATAAAGGTAATAGTAATTCAGAATGATAATCATTCTCGATTAATTCTACTAAATTATAAGACACATCATTTCAACAAACAATACACATTCTCTACTTCTTTCTTATACAAAATGAAGTATAGGAATTATTGTTTTTTGTTATCGAAAAATAGCCATAAAAGTGTAACAATCGCTGCAAGCATAACCATTAGGAATCCATACAAGGGCGTATGCGCTAACGATTGATGGCTAATAATAAAGCCTCCAATATATGAACCTAAAAATATACCGATATTGAAAGCAGAAATATTCAAAGCTGAGGCCATTGAAATAGCTGATGGTATATATTTTTCAGAAAGTAGTACCGCATATAGCTGTAATCCTGGAACATTCATGAACATAAATAGTCCCATTGTCAGTACCATGATTAATCCGATAATTGGTGATTCGAGAGTGAAGCCAATGCCCAGTAACGCCAAGGCAAGCCCAACAAAAATAATAAAGATTGAACGAAGCGGATTTTGATTAGCGAAATGGCCGCCTAATGTATTACCAATAGCTACGGCAATACCATAGACAACTAGAATAATAACGACTGCATGTGGCGAATACCCCATATATTGTTCTAAAATTGGTGAAACATATGTGTAAACAACAAAGGCACCACCATATCCAATTGCTGTAATGAAAAGTATTAATAACATTCGAATATTGCCTAATACTTTGCCGATATCACGGATAGAGATTGGATTACCTTTCGATAATTGACTGGGTACTAACAGAGCATTACTAATTAAACCGATAATCCCAATAATGACGATAAAGATGAATGACATACGCCAGTCCGTTACTTGTCCAATAAATGTACCAAGTGGGACACCTGTCACAGTAGCTAATGTTAAGCCTGTAAACATGAAGGCAATAGCACTTGCTCGTTTATTTGGTTCAACTACATCGGCTGCTATAACAGAAGCGATGGACATAAACACACCATGTGCTAATGCTGAAATAATGCGTCCTATTATCAGGATAGAGAAATTAGGTGCTATAGCTGCAGTTAAGTTACCAACTATAAAAATAGTCATAACCAGCAATAAAACTGTTTTTCGACTAAGACGAGATGTTAAGGCTGTTAATAATGGAGCCCCAACAGTTACACCAAGTGCGTATATAGAAACGGTTAAGCCAGCTGTGCTTAAAGATATACCAAAGTCATCTGTAATTAATGGTAAAAGCCCGACACTAATAAATTCAGTAGACCCTATACCAAATGCACTGATTGCAAGTGCCAGTAATGTTAATTTAGCACTTGGCTTTTTTGATTGTGACATACTACTAATTTCTCCTTTGATTTTTTTTATTATGTGTAGTAATATTCATACATACCCAAAAGTTATGTAGAGTACTTTTAGTTACTTTTGAATATTACGGGAGGTTACAATGCAAAAAATTTATAATATTGGTGTTGAAGCTACACTCGAAGTCATTGGTGGTAAATGGAAACCAGTTATTCTTTGTCATTTAAACCACCACGGTAAAATTCGAACAAATGAGTTTCGACGATTGATTCCAGGGATTTCACAAAAAATGCTTACAAATCAATTAAGAGAGTTAGAGCATGCTGGATTAATCAATCGCAAGGTCTTTAATCAAGTGCCACCAAAGGTTGAATATTCATTAACACCCTATGGACAGGGAATGGAACCTATTCTGAACATGCTTTGCACTTGGGGTGAAAAACATGTTGAAGTATTACAGGATAAAGGCGAAGATGTCATTTTAAAACAACGTGACGACGATATAGCAATGCAGCAAACATCTTAATGAGGGGAGAAAGAGACTGTCAAACACAAGACAGTCTCTTTTCCTTTTTTAATGCTTATAGAGCGAAGTCGTATTCATCTGGATTAGGTCCGACACGTTGTTCAAGGTTCATCGCATTGATGATAGTCATTTCTTCATCTGTTAGATTAAAGTCGAAGATATCAGCGTTTTGCATCATGCGTTCTCTACGCACAGATTTTGGAATAGTGATAATTCCATTTTGTACATCCCAGCGTAAAATAACTTGAGCATTTGATTTTTTATATTTTTCTGCTATTTTTGAAATAGTTTCATCATCTAGAAGCCCGCCCTGCATTAAAGGTGCCCATGCTTCAAGCTGAATTTGGTGCTTGTCACAGAATGAACGAAGCTCCATTTGCTGTAAACGTGGGTGGAACTCCACTTGATTTACTACAGGTTTAATACGAGCAAATGATAATAAGTTTTCCAAGTGTGTCACAGTAAAATTACATACGCCAATTGCTTTGATCTTGCCTTGTTCATATAGGTCTTCAAGAGCTTTCCAAGATTCAGCGTATTTATCTTTACCAGGCCAATGAATAAGGTAAAGATCTAAATAATCTAAACCTAACTTTTGTAGGCTCTCTTCATAGGCAGCAATAGTTTCCTCATAGCTTAATCCATCGTTCCATACTTTTGATGTAATAAACAGATTTTCACGTTGCAAGCCAGTAGATGCTAGCGCCTGTTTAATACCTTCCCCTACACCTGCTTCATTGCCATAAATAGCGGCAGTATCGATGCTTCGATACCCGACCTCAATGGCATTTTTAACAATCTCCGCTGTAGCTTCATTCTCTACTTGAAATACGCCCAAACCCATACCAGGCATTTGTAGACCGTTATTTAATGTGATTGTATCTTGTAAATGATTAATCATTTTAATGCCTCCAATTGTTTGATGACTTGATTGCTATTTCATTATGATGTCCCGATTAGGCAAAAAAAAGTACGCACTTTTTCGTGTCATAGAAACGTAGAGGTAACTTTTGAGAGCTGACAATGGTTATGAGGAGAAAATTTTTTTATATAGTATATCCTTTGCATTTATAGGAAAAATGAAGAAGTATATAAATATGGATGTTTTACTGATAAAAGCAACATGAACTAACAGGGATTCTAGGTTTAATATAGAAATTAGTAATAGAATCTTTTTTAAAGGAGAAATTATAATGAATCGTTTAAATTTAATCACATTGGGTGTTAAGGATATGGTGGAATCACTTAACTTTTACCGAGAGGGGCTTGGCTTTGAAGTAGTGGTATACGGAGAGGAGACAAATCCCGATGTTATGTTCTTTAATAATGGAGGAACAAAAATATCGCTATTTCCAATTGAACGTTTGATCAAAGATATCAATGAGGCCAATCCACCAGAAATCGGCCATGGCTTTGGAGGCATTACTCTTGCTTATAATGGCAAATCAAAAGAAGAGGTAGATCAAATATTTGAATTGGCTAAAAGGGCTGGGGCAAAGATTGTGAAAGAACCAGAAACTGTATTTTGGGGTGGCTATAGTGGCTACTTCCAAGATCCAAACGGCTACTATTGGGAAGTAGCTTTTGGTGATATGTGGCAATTTGACGAAAATGATATGCTGATTATTCAATAATGATCTGATACAGAGGTAGCAAGCTAGAATATCTAGTCTGCTATCTTTTTGTTATGTTTTCTGGTAAGTCCTTAAAGATTTTGAGAGTCTACTATTTGGGCTAATTCCGATTTTTGTTAATTATAGTGTCTTTAATCTAAGGGTAAATGTATAATGCAAAATATGGTTCTTTACAATAATTTTTCTGATAGATTGGGAGGATGAGCCTTGTTTCGTATACTGTACATAGAAGATGAAAAAGAGATTGGTCAATGGGTTGCGAGGGATTTAATGGAGAGAGGCTACGAGGTAACATGGCTTGAATCAGGTGAAGAGGTTGACAAGCATATAGCATTAAAGGATATCGCGATATTAGATGTTATGCTACCAGGGTTAGATGGCTTTTCAATTGGTAAAAGAATTAAGCGAGAAAATCAGGAAATTCCCATTTTAATGCTTTCAGCGCGTACTGCGGTAGAGGATAAAATAGAGGGACTGAACTTTGCTGACGATTATTTAACAAAGCCATTCCATCCTGATGAGCTTGTTGCACGCGTCGAAGTATTGTTAAGAAGATATCAAAAGAACGACGATGTACTGGAGCTTCAGCATCTTAAAATTTTTACAAAAGAAATGCGAATCATTCATACAGAGTCAGATGAGGAAATTCAATTAACAGGCAAGCAATTCTATTTATTTCAATATTTTATTCGCCATTTAAATCAAATCCTAACAAAGGAGCAGCTCTATGAAGGTGTATGGGGTGAAAGCTATATAGAGGGCGATAAAACATTAATGGTGCATATACGCTACTTAAGAGAAAAAATAGAAATAAATCCAGCCAAGCCAACAATTATTGAAACCATTCGAGGCATTGGCTATAGGGTGAAGCTATGAAAATTTTTCGTCCGTTTAAATTTCTACGATCCCTATTAGCTAAGTATATGCTGATTATTTTACTAGCCATTTCTATTGTTCAAATAGCTTATTTCATCTTAGCTGTATTTGTGTTAGAGGTTGCTAAAAAAGAGCATGGAGATATAGTAACGAAAGCTGAAATTACAAGCGAAGTGGAGGAAAAATGGCATACTGAAGCTAAAAGTATAAAAAACTTTACGAATGAAGTAGTTTCTCAACACTTTGAAAAATGGCAGGAGAGATATCCTAAAGCATCAATGTTTTGGGTAGGTGAGGACGGTACATTGCTTACCACATTAAATGTAATGGAACAGCTACCATCAAAATGGACACCTGCTTTTACTACAAAGTTCATTAAAGAACGCTATGGAGGGGATCCATTCACCATTATTGCTTTTTTAGGTGAGGATGAATCAAATGGATTTATCGTTTTTGAGATTCCTAGAGATGTATTCACTCCACCACTTAAACATATTTACGAAACATATGGAACTTTTTTATTTTTCGGTGTTATTGCGATTATTTTATTTTTCATTGTAGTCTCCTTTTTATTTTTCAAAGGTATTCGAAAGCGCCTATTGCATCTACAGGAAGCGATGGAGATTCGTGATGTTGATGGGCTACCTGTTGAAATAGATACAAAAAAGATGGACGAGATCGGTCAGCTCCAGCAAAGCTTTAACAAAATGGTCTGTGAACTTAGGGTCAGCAAAAATAGTGAGCTGAAGGAGGAGCAGCTACGGCGAGAGCTGATTGCTAATCTTTCACATGACCTACGTACCCCTTTAACAAAAATTAGAGCTCAATCCTATTCGCTTAGTAAGGAGGAGCTTACAGAAGAAGGACGACAGGCAATTAAGGCAATGGACACATCAATCATAAGCATCGATGCTTTAATAGAAAATCTAATGTCTTATACATTGCTGATGGCAAGTAAATATAAATATGAAGTAAAGGAAATCAATGTCTTACGATTTGTTCGTGAGCAAATGTCTACGTGGTATCCCGTATTCGAGAAGGAAGGCTTTGACATTGATATTGAGCTATATTCGTTTGAGAATAATGAATGGCAGGTTGATCCAATTTGGCTTGGGCGTATTTTTGATAATTTATTTCAAAATGTTTTACGCCATGCTAATAGTGGAAAATATATTGGCGTTAAAACAGAGTCAACAGAGCACTATGATGCATTTATCATTAGGGATTGCGGAAATGGCATGAAAAATGAATCAAATGCCAAAGGTGCTGGTATTGGTCTATCTATCGTTGATATTATGGTAAAAGGCATGTCCTTAGATTGGGAGATATGCTCAAGTGAATCTGGTACAGAAATCAAGATAAAGCGCTATAAAGTGAAATAGAGTGGCAACTAAAAATTAGAAATAAATCTGCGAGACTTCGTGTCCACAGATTTTTTTTTTGACTTTTTTAAACAAAATTTAAACTTGGTCCATACCTGCTTTTAAACTTCAAAATTTATGATAATTACAGAGGTGAGGACAATGGAATATATCGTACAAACAGAAAATTTATCAAAAAATTTTGGAAAAGAGCAGGCTGTATCAAATATAAATTTAAAAATTCGTAAAGGAGAAATATACGGATTTTTAGGTCCGAATGGAGCAGGTAAAACGACGACTATACGTATGCTTCTTGGGCTGATGAAGCCATCCTCAGGGACAATCAAAATTTTTCAAAAGGATGTAGCGAGGGATAGAATCAATATTTTGGCAAAGGTCGGTTCATTAGTAGAGAACCCCTCCTATTATCCCCATTTAACAGCCTATGAAAATTTAGAGGCTTTAAGAAAGATTTTAGGTGTACCGAAATCACGCATTGATGAAGTATTGGAAATTGTTCGATTAAAGGATGCCGCTAATAAAAAGGTAAAGGGCTTTTCATTAGGTATGAAGCAACGACTTGGTATTGCTGCTTCACTGCTACATAATCCTGAATTATTAATTTTAGATGAGCCAACGAATGGTCTTGATCCATCTGGTATTATAGAAATTCGAAACCTATTAAAGCGACTACCTTCTGAATATGGAATGACGATTATTATTTCAAGTCATCTATTATCAGAAATTGATCAGATGGCAACACAAGTAGGTATCGTATCAAAGGGAAAAATGATCTTTCAAGATTCCATTGAAGCAATGCGTAAATCTGCTCAGCCAAAGGTATTTATTAAGGTTAATGACGCTGAAAAGGGCTGGCGTTCATTAGTAGCTCATGGCATAAAGGCAGAACATAAGGAAGGGCTCATTTCATTAGATGAATGCTCAGATGAAAAAGTAGCACATATTGTACAAATTCTTGTACAAGAAGGCATTTTGGTTTATCGAGTAGAGGAAGAAAAGCGTTCATTAGAGGATATATTCCTACAAATGACAACAGGAGAGCAATTGATATGATAGGGAAACTATTAACTGCTGATTTTTTGAAAATTAAACGCAAAGGATTATGGTTTTTAACAGCTCTAGGTCCAATAGGAGTGGTTGCCTTACAAATGGTGAATTATGGTGTGAGAAAGGACTATTTGTTAGAGCAAAGTGAGGACGATTGGGGCTTCTATTTATTAAATGTTCATTCATTTACACCACTTGCAATTGTGCTAGGTATTGCTATTTTAACTTCTTTTATGGCGAGCATTGAAAATGAAACGAATGCGTGGAAGCAATTAATCGCACTGCCAGTCTCTAAATTTACGGTGTATTTATCTAAATTCTCTGTGCTAGCTATATTATTGCTGTTGTCCTCCACACTTTTAACGTTATTGACATTAGCCTATGGATTATCTCTAGATCTAGGCGATAGCATCCCATATTCAGAGATTATGAAATTTGGATTTTATCCATATTTTGCTGCATTGCCGATCTTAGCACTTCAGCTTTGGATTGCAAGTGTTTTTCATAATCAGGGGATTCCTATCACGATCGGTATCTTTGGCGTGATTTTTACCTATTCCGCATATGTATTACCTGATTGGATGATTTGGAAATGGCCATCTTTAATGAATGAATGGGATGAGCCCCTTATGAATGTCATGCTTGGAATAGGCATAGGTGTTTTGCTGTATATTGTCGGAATGATAGATTTCGCTAGAAGGGATGTTAAGTAAATGTGGTCAATAGTGAGCGCTGAATGGTTTAAACTGCGAAAGTCAAAAATGGTACCAATTATTTTAGCTGGGCCCATCATTGGACTTTTTATTGGATTAACATCGAATTTAGAATCGGATATGGAAGGCCTTCCTATAAATAATTGGTATCTCCCCTTATTTTCAATGAATTTAACGTATGCATTATTATTTTTACCGTTAATTACAGGGGTTTTTGCTGGCATTATTTGTAGGTATGAGCATCAATCTGGTGGTTGGAAACAGCTTTTAGCATTACCAGTGACCAGAGGGAAAGTATTTTTAGCTAAGTACGTTTTAATAATGCTTCTGGTGATGGCGATGCAATTATTATATTTATGTTCTATGATTGCAGTAGGCATGATAGAGGGCTATGTAGATCCTTTTCCAATGGAGATTGTATGGAAAAGCATTTTTGGCGGATGGGTAGCAACGCTTCCATTAGTAGCACTACAATTATGGATGTCCATTATGTTTAAGAGCTTTGCTGCACCCTTTGCAGTCAATGTAATTGGTACATTACCTTCTATATTAGCCATTAATTCTAAGACTATTGGGCCTTATTATCCTTGGGCACAGCCATTCGCTATGATGTATGTAGGTGGTAGTACAGATGATATATTTTTCGTGCCTTGGGAGCAATTAATAACAGTTGTAGGTGGAGGATTCTTACTGTTTTTCCTTGGAGGTTATTTATATTTTCAACGAAAAGCTGTATAAATTTTCTATAAAATAAGGGAGATTTTATAAATGATATTTGTTAAAAGGAGTTTTTTATTCATTTCAGTACTTTTTCTTTTGCTAGCATTAACGGGCTGCGGAAAGGGAGAAGCCATTAAAGATGCTTCCACATATACTTCTGCTATAGATGCTATAGATATTCCAGATGGTGTGAAAGTAATTGGTTTTGGAGAAGCCACTCATGGAAACGTTGAATTCCAATTATTAAAGAAGGATATATTTCAGGCTTTAGTTAAAAATGAAAATGTTCGTGTCTTTGTTTTAGAAGGAGATTTTGGAGGAGCTCAGCAAATTAACCAATTTATTTTAACTGGTACGGGTACTGCTGAGGAAGCTGTAAAAGCACTTGATTATGGTATTTATAAAACCGATCAAATGATTGAGTTTGTGCAATGGATGCACGATTATAATATGACAGCTGATGAGAAAGATAAAGTCTATTTTTATGGTAACGATATGCAGCGCTATGATTATAGTAAAAAAGGTTTGTTAGATTATTATGAAATAGTTAATAGTGAAGTGGCTGCACAATATAAGGCACAGCTTGAAGATGTGACAAATAAGACTATGAGAGATTTAACAAATAGTCAGCTAAAAGAGCTTGAAGAAAATATAGGCGCCATCATAACGGATTTGCAAAGTAATAAAGATGCTTATATAAAAAAATCATCGAAAGAGACTTATATATTTGCTGCTCAATACGCACAAATCATGAAGCAGCGCACTCAATTATTTTTAAATGACAGTGATTATATGAATCTTCGTGATGAATATTTAGCTGACAACTTGCAGTGGATTGTTGATTTTGAAGCGGCTCAAGGTCATAGTAAAGTACTAATGTCTGCTCATAATGGGCATATAGAGAAAACTTCTGCAAATACAGCAGGATATAAATCAATGGGGCAATATTTAGATGAAGTGTATCAGGATGATTATTTCGCTATTGGGACTGACTTTGTAAAAAATTCATTTCAGGCACAAAATGCAGGATCTGGTGAAAGGAAAAATTACACAATTGAACATCATAATGCTTTAGTAGATGCTTTTAGTGATGTCCAAGACAATATTTTCTATGTAGATTTTGAACATGCTAAAAAATCTAAAGAGCTTGCAAACATCCTTTCTGAAGCACAAAGAATGGGGAATATAGGAGATGATTTTCGCCCTTGGTACAAGCTTACCCAAATGCTCTATACAATAAAAATGACGCCCGCTGATGCATATGATGGCATAATCATTATACAAGAAGCAACACCAACGAAAATTATTGACTAGTACATGTTAGCAACCTGCAAATAGACGTATGACTTTGTGTAACTTCTTTCAGCAGAAGTTTTCCATCTTTTAGGTGGTGAGATGAATGCGAATTTAAGCTACTTTTCAAAGGGTATCCAAACACCCGCTGAAAGAAGTTACAGCCTTCGGTGGATGTCACGGAATCGAAAAGGAGTTCTTTGTGTAAGTACAAAGCCGATTCCAGACGCAATTATGCCGAGGCATAATTGATCTACGTATTGTTTATCTCTAATTTGTTAAAGATAACAAAGAGGAGGTGTGAGACGATGGCACAAGAAATTCTATGTGAAGTCAATAACTGCACATTTTGGGATTCTGGAAATAAATGTACAGCAGAAAAAATTTACGTTGTCAGCCAGAAGGGGCAACAAGCTTCGAATAGCGAAGAAACTGATTGTAAAACATTTGAACCTGAAACGCATTAATGGTTGAAAGGGTAATCATATATATGGTTACCCTTTATCCGATTTGCTTTTTAATAGGCATCTACCTTTTCCTTTTGAAATAAAAGTGCATGCGCATTTTTTACCTTTTCTTCTACATAATCTAATGAATATTTTCCATATGAATCTGTTAAATCCCCTATTGCTCGCGATAAATTATCAATAATAGGGATTAAAATCTCCAACTGTGTAAGCTCCTTGCCTTTGTTCATCTCATCCATGATTTCATAAGCAAGGTGTTGTACCCTCCTAAGTCGCATTTTTTCAGATTGCATGGAATCCTCCTTGTTAGACCGATTTATGATGTCTATATATATGCCTCGTTATGAATTTTCATGAATATTTTGTTTCATTAAAAATGGTTTTGTGGATGTTTGAGGGCATGAGCTATTTTTTGAATGCCCTTTTCAATTTTATAGTCCTCTACATTGGATACATTGAGCTTTAAAATGCGCTCGCGGTAAAATCCATTTAAGTAATTGCGATCAATGGTGTCTATATAGATTTCTTCTAGCTTTAAATACTGTATGAGTTTATTGGTATTGATTTCCCTTGGTAATACAATATGGCTATGCATGCAAATTTCTGCGGATGCTTGATAATCAGGTAAATATTTCGTAATAGATTGTTGAAGTACATTTGCTCGCTGCGTATACGCCTCACTAACTACCTTTTGGTACCGTTCAAACATTCCACTTTTTAGATATAGCTCTAAAGCAGCCTGTGAAATCATTGAACTATCTATATCAGTGGTATTTTTATGACGCTGAAAACTATCAATAAGTGCATTCGGTAAAACAGCAAGACCAATTCGTAAGCCCGGAAACATGATTTTGGAAAAGCTTTTTAAATATATTACATGCGCCTCCATATCATCTGTGAATAATGGATCGGATTTTGTGTTGAGGTCGAAGTCTGCCAAATAATCATCCTCAACGATATAAACATTGTACTTATAGGCGAGCTTACGAATGTCATCCTTTTCTTTCTTACTATAGGAGGTACCTAGAGGATTGTGCAGTCTTGGCATTGTATAAAAGAACTTAATGTCCTGTTTATTAAAAATATTTTCTAATTCCTGAAGGTCTATTCCTTTAGAAGTCCTTTTAATGCCAACGACTTGAACTTGATATGTTTTTAGATAATCCATATATAAATGGTAGCCAGGCTGTTCAACTAGAATGGTTGTCCGATTAGTAGGAAATGGCATAACACTTAGTAAGAAAAGAGATTGCTGAACACCAGATGTAATAAAGATATTCTCTTGCTTTGTAAATACTTGATAAGTTTCTAACAATTTTTGAGCCTCTCTAATTAACGAAGGTAATCCCTTTGGTGTGCCATATCGAAATAAATCTGCCTGGTAGGTATCTATAGCTTTATTGATGCAATGCTGAAAATCTTTATACGGAAATGCATGCCAGCTAGGCGATGATGTGGCAAAATCTATTTCATTGCTCGTATTAGGAGTAGAGGGAAGTTGATGATCTACAACATAATATCCACTTTTCGGTTGGGCATAAATGAAATGTTGATCTTCCAGTTTTCTTAGTGCTGTCAAAATAGTACTCTTGCTACAGGAAAATTCCTGAGATAACTGTCGAATAGAAGGAAGCTTTGCCCCAGCCTGTAGAGCCCCCAGCTGTATTTGATTCAATAGTTTGGAATAGATAATCTCATATTTAAGCATAAACTACCTCCTACTCATCTGTATCGGTACATATGGGTATTTTTTATATCGTGTAAGCTTTTACTTTTTATTATGATAGCTTTACGTTGATCAGAATGCTTATTAATTTTAAAAAAGGAGTAATCGCTATGACAGCACAAAGAAAAGCCTATTTAGCGGCTATCAGCTATGCCTTTATTATTGGATTGTCATTTATGTTTGTAAAAGTGGCATTAACAGTAGCAAGTCCAATAGATACACTGGCCCATCGTTTTTCCATCGCTTTTATCAGCATTGTGATTTTTATGAGCTTTACAAAAAATCATTTCAAAATAGGTAGGCAGGATATAATTAGGATTTTACCACTAGCTATATTGTATCCACTTGCATTTTTTACGTTTCAAGTTCTTGGGCTTGCTAAAATATCTTCCTCAGAGGCGGGTATTATTCAAGCAACGATTCCTGTTTTTACATTAATTCTTGCCAGTGTGCTTTTAAAGGAAAAGTCATCACATCTGCAGCTTTTCTTCATTGGCCTTTCAGTTGCGGGCGTGATCTTTATGCTTTTTATGAGCAATGAGGGTGCAAGCGCAGGGAATGTAATAGGTAGCTTATTTATTTTATTATCTGCATTGGCAGTATCGTTTTATAACGTTTTTGCAAGAAAGCTTACAAGGCAGTACCCTTTAATAATGCTAACTTATATGATGACATTTTGTGGATTTGTTATTTTCAATGGGGTAGCAATAGGAAATCATGTAATCAATCAAACACTTCCTCAATTTTTTCAGCCTTTTATGCATGGTGATTTTGTTATTGCCATTGTTTATTTAGGTATTTTATCGTCACTTGTGACATCCTATTTATCAAATTATTCCTTATCAATTTTGGAAGCTTCTAAAATGAGCGTTTTTAGTAATTTAGCTACATTCATTACTATACTTGCAGGCGTTATTTTTTTAAAGGAAGCTTTTCATCTTTACCATTTAATTGGTGGAGTCAGCATTGTTGTTGGTGTTATCGGAACCAATTATTTTGGGAATAGGAGGGGGAATTCGTGACAAGATGATATACGCCCACCTCTTTAATGCTTTTCGCAGCCAAGAGGTGGGTTTATTATTTTTTAGGTAAGGTAATATGAAAGGTTGTTCCCACTGAGAGCTGGCTTTCTATAGAAATAGTTCCATTATGTGCTTGAACGAGTTTATTCACGATTGCCATGCCAAGCCCAGTTCCTTCAGAGGAAGATTCAGTTGTCGTTCCACGATAATATTGTTGAAATATATTTTCGACCATTTGTGGAGGCATACCTACACCGTTATCCACAATGTGGATATTTACATATTCAGGGTGATCGAAAATATGTGTATAAATATTTGTGTTAGGAGGATTGTGGATAATGGAATTCATAAGAACATTTTGTAGAATTCTTTGCATGAATTTAGCATCAAATTCAGCCTGTATGGCAGGTGTATCTGCTTGAAAATGCAAAATATAGTCGTTTGCCTGTGGATTATTACTAATAGTGGCAACAACTCTTCTGGTAAATTCCACAATATCCTGATTTGTTTTGTGCAATGGTAATTGATTTGGGTGATTAAGTTGAATAAAGAGACTTAAGTCTTGGATCAGTTCCTCCATATGCCTTCCTTTATCTGCAATTTCTTGAATAAAGGAACGTGCTTCCTCCTTAGACCATTCGTATTGATCGTTTAATAATAGCGTAGAGTAGCCAGTAATATAGGTTAATGGCGTTTTTAAATCGTGTGAAATACCTGCAATCCATTCTTGCTTTGCTTGTTCCACTTCTTCTCGTTCTGTCTCGGCAGCTTTTAATTTGCCTGATAAGGATTGTAGATGCTGAAGGACCTCTTGATAGAGCAGATAACGCATACGGAGCTTTCCTTTACGGTTATAGATGTTGGTAAGTCCTTTGGGCTGTGTATACTTTTCCTCAAATAATTGCTGAATCCAGGTCATGATAAAGCCAAGAGGACCACCAAAGTACCATCCAAATACAGCTATACAGGAGACAGTACTAAATCCAAAAATCCATAGTACCCATAAATTTTCATACTCCTCACTAGCGTTTTCCTTAAAGAGCGGCAGGATTCCTTCGATGCCTATTAGAATACAAATTCCACTTACTAGCATCCACAGCATAATACCTAACGCAAGATGTATTGTAAAACGTGTATTTATTCGCATATGGCTTCCTCTTTTGGAGGGATAAATTTATAGCCTATACCCCTTAAATTCACAATAATTCGTGGTTTCCGCGTATCATCTCCAAGCTTTTTCCGCAGCTTTGAAATATGGATGGTTACAGTCTTTTCCTCCCCAAACACATCATTGCCCCAGACGAGTTCATAAAGCTGAGAGGTTGTAAAAATACGATTAGGATTTTTACAAAAGAATTGTAGTAGCTCAAGCTCTTTTGCGGTACATTCTACAGGCAAATTATTAACAATGAGTGTGGCGGTCGCAGGGTTAAGTGTAAAATAACCAAAATCAAATTTTGCCTCTAGTTGTTGCTGAGCATTTTCATACATTTTTTGACGTCTAAGGATAGCCTTTATTCGAGCGACCACTTCTAAAGGATTAAAGGGTTTTGTTATATAATCATCGCCCCCTAATCCCAGCCCTGTTAATTTATCAAAATCTGTGGAGCGAGCACTAACAAAAATAATAGGTGTATTTGTATGATTACGAATCGCTGTGCAAAGCTCAAAGCCACTAATATCTGGAAGCATGATATCCAGCAAAATAATATCATAATGATTGTCCTTTATAAGCTGTAGCGTATCTTTTCCAGTGGAGGCAGAATCAATATTAGTAAAATTTTCTTTCCTTAGTGTAATGTTCAAAAGTTTCAAAATGCCGATTTCGTCATCTACTGTTAGGATTTTTATATCTTCCATTTGTATCCCTCATTTCAATTTCATCATAACAGCTTCTGAGTTGTATATCCTTCCTCTAGTAAAAAAATTACTGTTATTTTCCATTGACTTTACTTTGATTTTACTTTCACTGATTAAGCTTAATGTAATGAATTCTAAAACAGTAAGGAGAAGATAAAATGGAAACCATTATTCAAATACATCAATTATGTAAGAGCTATAAGGGAGCGGAAACTGTCTCGAACGTCAATATGAACATTAAAAGAGGAGAGATTTATGGTTTTTTAGGTCCGAACGGTGCTGGGAAAACAACGATTATGAAAATGATACTAAACCTAGTAAAGCCAACATCAGGTGCAATAAAGATTTTTAATACACCAATCTCTACAACCTCTTATCAATACTTGAAGAAAATAGGGAGCATTATTGAATACCCAGAATTCTATGAAAGATTAACAGCCAAGGAAAATTTAGAGCTTCACTGTGAGTATAGTGGTGTTAATGATAAGGGGGCTGTAAAGGAGGCGCTTAGAATCGTTGGTCTGAATAACGTAGAAAATAAAAGGATACATGAATTTTCATTGGGAATGAAGCAAAGGTTAGGAATTGCACGCGCCATAGTGACAAATCCTGAAATTCTTATTTTAGATGAACCCATCAATGGTCTTGATCCAATTGGCATTAAAGATATACGAGAGCTTTTAATACAACTAAAAGAAAAGTATGGTATCACCATTTTAATTTCAAGTCATATCGTTTCAGAAATTGAATCGATAGCAGACACTATTGGCATTCTTCATGATGGAAAATTATTAAAGGAAGTTAAAATGGAGGACATTCGTAAAGAAAACGTGGTGTATCTAGAAATCCAGATAGACGATTTGAAGGGAGCAATTGAAGTTCTCGAGAATAAGCTTGAAATTCGAAATTATGAAGTGGTCAATCAGCACTGTATTCGAATTTTTGAGCAAAATGTTTCACAGTCTCAAATTAATAAAGAACTCATTCTCAGCGGTATAGTTGTCAATGGTCTTGAAAAGCAACAACAGCATTTAGAAGACTACTTCTTACAATTAATTAATGGAGGGCATCCACATGCTTAAATTACTAAAACTTGAATGGAAAAAGCATCGAATGTCTGGTTATATAAAGGGCTTATTGATTTCTATTATCAGCATTTTTGTAGCTGTTGCTCTAATGGCTCAAGGGGGAGAAGGCGAAGGGGAGTTTTTAAATTATACGGAATTTATGTCCTTAACAAATATTCTAATTCGTATTGTATTTATTATTTTTTCAAGTGTAATCCTATCCCGCTTGGTAATAGATGAATATAAAAATAAGACTGTTCAATTATTGTTTACGTACCCATTGAAAAGAAAAAAAATTATACTGGCCAAGCTGGCGCTCGTTTTTGGTTTTTGTTTTGTCAGTATTATTAGTGCTGTATTCATGATTAATATACTAATTTATTTTCTGAATCCGATGATGGGTCTATTTCAGCAGCCAGCGGACGTACAAGATATGTTGGCAACAATGCCATCTACTTTTATGAGTGCTTTTATGACTGCTGGCGTAAGCTTAATACCTTTGTACTTTGGTATGCGAAAGAAATCTATCGCTTCTACCATTACATCAGCTGTACTTATTGGATTTGTCATTAATGCAACTGTTTCTGATGGAGTGACATCATCTAGTCTATTTCAAATTATAGCTGTGCCAATTCTATTGTGTGGATTAGGACTTTTAATTGGCTATCTATCTTATCGAAAGGTCGATAAAGTGGATTTAACTTAAAATCTATCATTAGAAAAGAAGGGATCAAGTGAAAAAGGGTATTATCGCCTCACTATTAATTATTTCAATTGCTGTGGTAGTAGCTTTAAAAGCAAGTGGACAACAAGACTATGCAAACCAGCAATCCTTTAATGCAAAGCAAATTGATGTATTAGAAATAAATAATGAGTCTTGGAATGTAGAATTAGTGGGCACTACATCTAAAAAATTATCGATTGCTGTTGATGGTAAGCAGCAAAAGAAGCAGAATGCTCCAGTGGACATCAAAAAGGATGGCAATAAAATAAGCATACATCAATTTGATACAGATGACGGGGTCTTAAAAAATATTAGCATTGGAAAAAAGGGTACTATTCAGATTTCAATACCACCTAATACATTGCGTAAAATTGAAATAAATAGTAGTGATGGAGATATAACAATCAATACTATTACGGCTCAAGAGATTTCGATTTTAAATAATTCAGGAACAAAAATCATTAAAGAATTATCAGCTGAAAGAGGTAAGATTACGTCACAGGATGGTGAATTAAAGATAACAGATAGTTCTTTCAAGGAGTTAACAATAGCTGCTGCAAATGGTGATAGTTACATTACAAGTGTCTCTAGCCCACAGATGAACATTACCTCAACGAGCGGTGAAATAGTATTAAATGAAATGAATGAAGAAAAAGCGTTATTTATTGAATCTGGCTCTGGAGATATTAGGTTGTCCTATTCAAAGGCACCTCGATCTTTAGAGCTTATAGCTAAAAGTGAATCATCCGATATTACAATTAATTTAAAGGACTTTAAAAAAGTAAAAGGAGATTCAACAAAGTGGAAAATTGGGGAAGCATCAAATCGAGTGGAGGCTATTAGCAAGGAAGGTGTTATTTCTATTAATTAATCTGACCATTGAGAAGTTGGAGGATAATTAAAAAAGCTTGTAAAAAACTTAATTTGTTTTTTACAAGCTATGATTTAGGGTTACTTAGCTAGTACA
Source organism: Lysinibacillus sp. NPDC047702 (assembly GCF_050272555.1). Taxonomy (NCBI): domain Bacteria; kingdom Bacillati; phylum Bacillota; class Bacilli; order Caryophanales; family Bacillaceae; genus Lysinibacillus; species Lysinibacillus sp. NPDC047702. The sequence continues at coordinate 91,465 of NZ_JBNNMG010000001.1, forward strand.
GCAAGTTTGCTAAGCTCTTCTGTAGTCAGTGGCTCTGTTTTGCCAATTTCAGTATGAACATCAAAGACAGCTGTATTTTTAATAGTGCCAGTAATTTCTCCTGTTGTTTGATTTAATACACTGCTTGCACCAAGGAACCAGAAATAATGGTCTTGTACTCGTTTAGGGAAGTTTGCCCCAAACATGCCATCTACAGAAATTGGTGCACGGAAGTTCATAGATTCTTTTTTCAATGTACCAACCATTGTCACTTTCTTTTTACTTCTAGGAGGAACAGTTACTTGTACACTTGCAGTCGCTGTTCTTGATTCTGACTCCGTTTTTGATTCCCCAACAGTAGTACTAACGGAAAACTCCATTCCTGATTCAAAGAATCCTTCAATTGTAAATTTGGAGGATATTGTTAGACCAGTCGTACTTTCAGAAGACCAAGATTGCTCACTTTGCCAGCTTCCTTGAACTTCTAAAGTCATTGTAGCCTCTTCATCTCCATAATTTACTGCTACATTGCTCCCAACGATTGCAGATGTAGGTGGCTTGCCATCGCCTTTCGTATAATTAAAGTCACCTAGTCTTTTATAACAAGGATGACCATATTGTTCTGTGATCGCAGGTTTAACAGCATTAAAATAGGTCTCACTGTTGACAGAGATGCCATCAGGTTTTGTACCAAACTTATTTGTGAAAGCTTGTCTTACACTCTCAGGGCTTGAATTTAGTGCAGGTAAATCTGTAAATGATAATTTTTCTTGAATTGTCATTATGTTACCTCCTAATTTGTGTTGTTATATAAACACATTTATGTGTATTAAATTCATATATGCGTTCTATAACCCACAAGTATATTACCTTAATTAACCATATTTGTCTTTATATTTTACAAAAATAGTATTATTTTTACATAAATAGACAAAATGGTTGGGAGCTTATGAATAAGACTTACCATTATCTAGCTGTATCAAAATTTTGTAACAAAGATCCTCTAGAAAATTGGAAACTGTGATAAGTTATAAGGATGAAGGTTTTCCATATTTTCTCTAGGAGGTTCTGATTGTGAAACATATCTATGTAATCAGGCATTGTGAAGCCCAAGGGCAATCATCAGATGCTCATTTAACAGAAAAAGGCTTTCAGCAAGCAGAAGTTCTAGCTGATTTTTTTGCTGACAAAGAAATTAAGCGAATTATTGCAAGTCCCTTTTTACGAGCAATTCAAACGATAGAGCCGCTTAGTACAAGGAAAAATATCGATATTGAAGTTGATGAACGCCTTGCAGAACGGATTTTAAGCACTAGAGATTTAACAGATTGGTATGAAAGGCTACAAGCAACCTTTATAGATATGGCAATAAGATTTGAGGGTGGAGAGTCCAGCGAGGAGGCGATGAGGCGTATCGTAAATATTGTCGAGGAGATATTTCGAAATGAGGCTGATCATACAATTATTGTTAGCCATGGAAACATTATTACCTTACTATTAAAACATTATCAAAGGGATGTAGATTTTCAATTTTGGAAAAATCTAAGTAATCCAGATGTCTATCAGTTAACTGTTAAGGAAAATGTAGTGACACTAGAACATATATGGACACGAGAGGAGAAGCATGGATAGGTTAATACAAGAAATTGTTACTTGGGTCAAAAAGGAAGATAAATCAATCGTTATCGGTATCTCTGGACATGGTGCAACAGGAAAAACTACGTTTGCCAATAGGCTTATACATCTATTGAATCAGAATGAAACGAATTATATCAATACAGACCCTTATATTGTTAGTTCGGAAATACGTATGCAAACAATTATCAGTTATACATATCAAAACGAACATCGTCACTTTAAAATGACAGCTTGTCATCCAGCGGCGCATCATTTGCCTTCCTTGGAAAGAGATGTTCAAATGGTTAGAGAAGGTCTAGATTTATTGACCATAAATACACATTATATGAAAAGTGAGCTAATTTCTTCAAAAGCAAAAGTAACGATTGTAGAGGGAATGAGTGCGGCATTTATTAATCCGGAATTATTTGATTTGAAAATTTATTTTTATACAGATGGTGATACGGAATTAATGAGAAGATCAGGTCGAGATGTACTTGAAAGGGGAACAAATATTGATTATTTAAGGCAGTCTCATAAGGAACGACGCATTCAATATGAATTGTTTATGCATTCATATAGTCAGCATTTTGATATTATCGTTAAAACGTCGGATGATATAGTTTGCCTAGAAAAAAATACATTTGATTTTTAAATTGTTTTTAAGAAGCTTTCTGCAATTCAAAAGGGCAGAAAGCTCTTGTCATTAATATTGAAATTTCACCCGTACTGTTGCATTAATTGCCATTTGTCCTTGTTCAATAGGTGTAGCAATTGCTGAATCGGTCATCGCCATGGATTTATAGAGGACGGGGCTACCCTCATGTTCCTCAACAATTTCAATTGGCTGGGGCAGTAAAGGTAAATGCATCGCTTCTGCAATTGTTTTAGCTTTCATTTGGGCATTATGGAGAGCTAAAGTAAGTGCTTGCTGGTAATAGACATCTGCATCGGCTATGTTAAATTGAATGGAGGAAATACGATTTGCACCATTTTGCACAGCTGTGTCAATAACGGCGCCAACTTGATTTGTGTCAGTCACCTTTACTGTAATGGTATTGGTTACTTCGTAGCCATTAAAAACTTGTTTACCATTCTCAAAATCATAAAGAGGAGAAATCGTGTAGCCTGTTGTTTGAATATGTTCTCTTGGGATTTGAAGTGTTAACAGAGATTGCATGACACGATTCATTATTATCGCATTTTCCTTCTGTGCTTCCTGTACATTTTTCCCTCGCGTATTTACTTCAACTTGAAGCTGTGCATAGCTTGCCTTTTCCATTACTCTTCCATGACCATTCACAATGATGACACGCTGTGCATAAGGAATTTGCTGCCTACTAGTTGAATAATACATCGAAAACCACCTTTCTAAAGGCTCATACTAACTATGCTGCCTGCTATCCTTTATTTTTCATGTTTTTTAATAATTTATCATGTAATTTGGTAAAGAGCAGCAATGTTAAAAGTGTTCCAATAAGGGCTAAAAACATGTCCCATTGTGCATCCCAGCGATCGCCTTGCATTCCAACAAAATCCTTCGATCCTTTACTACCTTTGGAGATTTTTGTGCTTAACCATTCAATGATTTCATAGATAGCTGAAATAGCAACCATAATACTAATTGTAATGCCTGATAACCAAGCCCCTTTTGTTAATGGCGTCTTTCTTATTAATATTTCCCTTATAACTATCGCCATTAAACCTTTAAAGAAATGACCAAAGCGATCATAGTTATTTCTCTGTAAATGGAATTCTTCTTTAATCCAATTAAAAAGAGGGACCTCTGAATAGGTATAGTGTCCACCAATAAACGTTAAGATGGATAAAAAAGCGATAATACAATAAGAAAAAGTTGTGAAGCGGAATTTATTATAGATGACAGTAACAAAGATAATTGCTACAACGGCAGGACTTACCTCTGCTAGCCAATCCAAATAGGAAGCTGGCTTTATTACAGACCACAGAAAAATAATCATTACTATAAATAATAAGATGACATGTATTTTCCTATCTTTATTCATCATGCACACTCCTTTGCCCAAAGTATAGGGAAAGCGTGGCTATGTTATACAAACATATATATGACATCAGCTAAAAAAGCGTCTAGTCAAGTGTGAACTGACGCTTTGCTTATCTTGATTCAACAGATCTTTACTGTACCGAAAGCGAAGCGTCAGGTATAAAATACTTCTACTCCTACTGATAGCTTTAGATCATTTTTAATAATGCCTCTACACCAGACATTCCTTCGGTAATACCTAGCAGTTGTGCTTCATAGGTCACTGACTCTAGGGGAGCTGTCAATAATTCATCGATTGTTTTTACGCCAACAGCTCGCCCAGCGATTATTTTTCGATCAGCCAGGCGGTCATTTAACAAACCGACATCTAAAGCCCCACACATAATATAGCCTGTATCATTTGAAACCGTTAGTAGTGTTGTTTTGGGTAATTGAACAACCACCGCAGTGAAAAAATGCCCCTTAATCATTATAGGCTCTATTGTCACCATCAAAATCACTCCTTTTCTCTATATACATATGGCAGGAGCTAAGAAGGTGTTCGACATTTTCAATAAAAAATACGATTAGGTCATAGTGTATTTTATTTCATCAATGATAAGAAATGTTGAAAATGATGTCACAACGGAGGCGATGTAATCGTTTTAAGGGAAAAGGAGGAGTTGTGATGAAGAACATAGTTATTATTGGTGGAGGTTACGCAGGAATAAATTTGTTAGAGGGGCTAAAAAAAGAATTCCAAGGTCAAATCGGAAAATCAGTAAGAGTTCTTTTAATTGATAAAAATAGTTATCATTTTAAAAAGGTCTTACTTGTTCGTGCTGCGATTAGGGATATTAATTTGAAAGTGCCATTTAGTGAGTATTGTCAGGATGGAATAGAATTTATTCGAGGAGAAGCATTAACATTAAATAAGCACAAACAGCAAATAATAATTAAGGTGGAGAATGAAAAAACTATCAATGTCTCATATGATTATCTTGTGTTAGCATTTGGCAGTATTATTCGATCAATTCCTGAAGAAATTGGTGGGTTTACCTTGAAAGATGGACACAGCGCCTTAAAGATTAAAGAAGATTTAGTAGCAGGTATGAAATCATTTCAGGCATTAGGGAAATCTGAGCAAGATAGCTGTTGTAGGTGGTGGAATCGCAGGTATTGAAACTGCCGCTGAAATTGCCGTATGGTCTAAGGAAAAATTGGAGGAAGTAGGAGTTCAATCGAGTTCAGTAGAGGTCCTCCTATTTGATACAAAGGATCGTCTTTTGCCAGATGCGCCAGCAAAAGTAAGCGAAAAGCTAATCAATCAACTAAATAAACATGGTGTAACGGTCAAACATAAAACAAGGGTATCCTATTGGAAAGATGGTCAATTGTTTACCTCAGATGGTCAAAAATATGCTGTAGAAACTTGTATTTTTAATCCTGGAGTTGAGGCAAATCCGGTAATTCAAAAATTGGATTTACCTTTAACTGAACAACATAAAATTATTGTAAATCATTCCTATCAGGTGAAAAATGAACCTCATATCTATTCCATCGGTGATTGTGCTCTCATAGTAGACCATAAAAATAATCAGCCTGATGGTATGACCTGTAAAGAAGCCATTCCACAAGCAACAAGATTAAGTAAAATATTAAAGGCTGCCATTAATGGAGTACCATTAGTGATATTGCATGAATCCTATCCTGTAAAGTTTTTCTGTATTAGCTTAGGACCAAATAGTGGTTTTATGTGGACCCAAAAATGGGGAATTGATTTCACGGTCACTGGAAAATTAGGGGCTAGAATAAGAAATTATACATGGGATTTAGCTAGTCTTCACAAATAAATTCGGGGTGAATTATGGACAATGGGCAAATTAGTGTACTTTATAAAGAGCATAAATCACTGTTATTTTCGATTGCCTATCGCATGACTGGTAGTGCATCAGATGCTGAAGACATTGTACAGGATGTATTTACTCAGCTTGGAAAAATGGAAGTCAAAAATACCGACAACATGAAAGCCTTGCTTTGCAAAATGGTGACTAATCGTTGCTTGGATTTATTAAAATCTTCAAGGAAGAAGAGAGAACTATATACGGGAACTTGGCTTCCAGAACCATTAGCAATGCATGAAGAAGATCCATTGTTTAGTATTCTACAAGATACTAGTATTTCATTGGCAATTATGATGTTGTTTGAGGAGTTAAATCCAATTGAAAGAGCTATTTTTATTTTGCGTGAGGTATTCGAATATGATTATTCGACAGTAGCTGATATTGTACAAAAAAATGAGATAAATTGCAGGAAAATTTTAAGTAGAATTAAAAGAAGGCTGCCAGAATTAGCGAATAAAAACTGTGTTGTTTCAAACAAGTTAGAAATAGAAAAAACAGTTTCGGATTTTGTTGCTGCTTTTCAGCAAGGGAAGATGGAGCAGCTTGTTCATATTTTAAAGGAGGATGTTATTTATTATGCTGATGGGGGAGGAAAAGCTACAGCTGCACTACATCCTATTTACGGTCGTGAAAGGGTTTCCCGTTTATTATTTGCTCTAACCCATAAATTTGAGGATAGTAATTATCAATTCGATATGATGAATATCAATGCAGCAGCTGGCTTAGCCTTAAAATTAAATAACAGTATTCAGGCTATTATAGGATTTAAAATAGCACATGGACAAATTGAAGCCATCTATTATATGGTGAATCCTGACAAGATAAAATACATTTAAGGGAAATAATTTAGAAAAGAATCAACTCTTTTCATACTTGAATTAATTAGTTTATTAGTATTGTCGGCTTTTTTTTTGTTAAACAAACTTAAATTAGGATGATTTTATTGTCAATTAATAATAATTCTAACAGCGATTAAAAGAAGATTATAGTAATAATTAAAGGGGAAAACCGCCAATCCTTCTCAAGTATAATTCATTGTAATTCGTAAATAGTAAGTTGACGGAGTAATGTGAATGTGACTTGGGAGGTGATGCTATGACACGTAAATATGTAATGATTTTAAGCATTTGTTTTTTTATCATATCGGTATGTTCTACAGAGCTCATAACGTATGCGGATAAAGGTCGCCCCTACTATGAGGAGACAGGAGAAGTTGTGTGGGATATCAATACAGAAGACAAAATAATTGCCCTCACCTTTGACGATGGACCACATCCTAAGTATACAGCAGCTATTTTAGATTTATTGGCAAAGTATGATGCAAAGGCTACCTTTTTTATTATTGGAAAAAATGCAGAAAAATATCCAGAGGTTGTTTTACGATCTTATTCTGAAGGACATGAGTTAGCCAATCATACGTTTTCACATCCGTTTAAAGTTTCTGTAGCTGAATTGCAGAAGGAACTGCGTCAAACAAAGGAAATAATTTATAGCATAACTGGATATTCCCCGGCTTTATTCCGTCCTGTAGGTGGTAACTATAATGATTCAATGATTAATGCCGCTGTTAAGGATGGATACAAAGTTGTTATGTGGTCTTGGCATCAGGATACTCAGGATTGGAAGCAGCCAGGTGTAAAGAAAATTACACAAAAGGTGCTGAAGGGATCAAAGCCTGGTGATGTTATTTTATTCCATGATGGAGGCGGCGATCGCAGTCAAACCATTAAAGCGCTGGAGGAAATATTGCCAGTGCTGAAAAAGCAGGGTTATACATTTGTCACGATATCCGAGCTGATAGAAAGCAAACAGCAGAAAGAGCAAGTGCAATAATAGAAATAAGCCATTTCAACAATTGCTTGATATGGCTTATTTCTCTTCTATATAATTAAATTACCAAAATAGTAGTGGTGCAAGTGCAATCCCAACAATTGTTCCAAATGCGATGCCAACACCGAAGGCTGCTGCTCCTCTAAAACCCCAACCCCAAAAACCTAAACCATAACCACCAAATCGTCTATCAGGTAGAATCCATACCTGTCTTCTATCTACTCTAGATATTTCTCCATAATGTACTTTTCCGGATGATTCTGTAATTTTCACACGTTTCCCTTGATATTGACAGCAAAGATTATAAGTATCAGCTGGATTCACAAATTATCCCTCCTTTCGGCTTCCTTACAAGATAATATATGCTGCCTCATCTACCCATCATTAGCCGATTGTCTATTGGATACATAAACTATAGTTGGGGGTGTGAGAATGTCAGTTATACCAACAAATGAGTGGTTACATGAAATTATGGAGATTGAAAAGCTTATGCCTAAGCGGAATCTTTATGAATTACAGCGCACTATCATTTGTAATCGTCTAATAGAGATCTTTAATGATGGAAATCCAGAAGAAATACAATTTGAATTGCAGCAGCAGGGGCTATATTTGCCGCATGAAAACATAGCTATTCAAAAGTTAGAAGGTCAAAATGTTTGGCTAGTTGTGCAAGAAGAATTTAACTACTTAAAAGAAAAATGGAATGGTCCCAATATACCGATCTATATATTTCCTATAACATTGGAACAAACAATGACCAATAAAAATGGCGCAGCCTATCCTAATGCCATTTTTTTATTTGTTGGGGAACTTAAAAAACAGGAACTTCGTGCATTATTTGCACATGAATACAATCATGTTTGTCGTCTGCATTTTTTAAAAAAATCTTTAAACGAAGTGACCTTGTTGGATTCTTTAATTTTAGAGGGCTTGGCAGAATGTGCAGTAGAAGAAATTTATGGAGACGAATGGTTAGCACCATGGTTGAAGTATTACACGATGGAAAAGATGCTGGAAATATGGAATAAGTATTTTTTATCTCAGATGGATAGTCAGGGATTGGCACAACATACAGAGTTTTTATATGGTGGAAAGCTACCACAGTGGATTGGATATTGCATTGGCTATGAAATTGTAAGGACGTATATAAAAAATCATTCATCAAACAAACTTCATTTGAAAAATTCGAAGGAGATACTTATTGGCTCTGATTTTCCGTTACAATAGAAGAAAGGAGTGGTTTGCGTGTCAGATGAACTTAAAAATGTATTACCGCCCGTTATTGACTTGTCAACGAAGGTGCTAATTGTGGGCTCAATGCCCGGTAAACAATCATTAGAGAAGCAGCAATATTATGGTAACCCACGCAACCACTTTTGGTTGATTATTGGGGAAATATTAGAGATAACAATCCCAAATGTTTATGAACAAAGGTTACAATTATTAAAGAACAATCATATTGGTCTTTGGGATACAATAGCATCGTGTGAGCGTAAAGGAAGCTTAGATGCAGCCATTCGCAATGAAAAACCAAATGATTTTCAAATGCTTTTTGAGCACTATCCTAATATTGAGTTAGTACTTTTTAATGGAGCAAAGGCTTTTGATGTTTTTAAAAGGCATATTGGTTTTGAAGTTTTAGGTGATCGTGTGTATCAAAAAATGCCCTCGACTAGCCCTATACCTGGTAAAAATATTAAATCTTTTGAGGAAAAGCTCAAGGATTGGCAAGTAATGAGCCCCTATTTACCTAACATAAAATAACCTCCATTGTCGGAGGTTATTTTACTGCCATGTATTGTAGTAAGATCCTGCTGGACTAAAAAAGAATTTAAAATCATATTTTTCAGCCAATGCACGACTTTTCTTTTCATCGTTAAATCCGATTGTCATAACCTGTGTACCGAACTTTTCACGAATTTGGACTAATTGCTTCATCATATCTAATGACCATTCATCTTTCCCAACTACTTCATATGTAAAGTCTTCCCACATAATGAAATCGACATATGGAGCTGTATAATCAGCTAGCGTTTGAAATCCCCAATTTTGTGCAACCGATAGTCCATCATATTGTTGCTTTATCTTTTTTATGAAGGACAGCATTGCTTCATTTTGTGCCTGCTGTTCTTTTTCAGGTAAGAAGGAATTGATATTGCCAACAGTATCTAAAAAAACACCATCTAACCCTTTTTGTACAATTTGAGTTTTAATTTCTTCTAGCAAAATCTCCTGATAATGTGCAGAGGTCATATTGACTAAATAGGAATCCCATTCTGAGAAATACATTTTCTCTCCACGGTCATCCCTAAAAAAATCCTCTTCCAGTAATTGATTATAAAGCTCTGAATTCCACTTGTCTGCTTCCATAGCATTTATATAACCATACACTAATGTCCCGTTTCTTTGAGCCCGATCAATATAGTACTGTTGCATTTCAATAGGCTCCACTATGACTAGGTCAACTTTAGCCATTTCTTTACCAATTGTTTCATTACCTTTATCTAAATAATATTTGTAATCCTTCACTGCCGCTAGTTTTTCTGAAATATTGGTAGATTCAGCTGCATGATTAGCAGTATAAAAATAGGTGCAAATGCCCAAGGATAATAGAATCGTAGTGATAATAAAAGCGATTTTTCGCATAAGTACCCCTTTCTTTGAAAAAACTCCCTTTTATTATACAAGATTCGTTAGTTGGTTGTTAGAAGATTAAGAATCAATTTCGCCTTGGCGTAATTGTTGCTGTCGCTTCGCTTTCGCACAGATAAACAATGCGTCCGGATTTTGAATTGTGCCTTCACAATTCATTCCTATGAAAATCCGTGACATCCGCCGGAGGCTTTGGGCCAACAGATGTTTTTTTGTGCGAAAGCGTAGTGCTAACGTAGCGGCAGCAACATGATGTTGGTCACTCAGTTGTGTGTTGCTGTCGCTTCGCTTTCGCACAGATAAATTGCCACAGGACGTGGCGTTCTTAGACTGAGTTCCTCTATTTCAGTAGGTGTTTGAACACCCACTGAAAAGGAAACAAAACCGCATTCATCTCACCACCTGTAGAGGTGGGAGTCTTCTGTTGAATGAAGATAAAATGTATTCTCTAGGCAATGGTGCAACAGTTATTCGCCCTTTTTCATATACTGACTTAAGTAAAAGGGGGGAGTTTATATTGTATTATAATAATCCATATGGGGAGAACTTCCGACGCCCGGGTTGGAATGAACCTAATTTTGAATCGTCGTTTGGACCGCCTAATTTTGGACCACCACCAGCAGGTCAAATGCCAATGAGCACGCCACCAGGCTTTTCACCACCTATTCCAGCCTGGCAAGTAGGCTCAAGTGGTATCCGATCCTGCCTATTTAGAAATACGTTTATTTGGATGAATAATGGAAGAAGTTTTTGGTTTTTCCCAACTGCGGTAGGGCGGGAATTTGTAGCAGGTTTTAGATGGAGCAATCGCTATGGCTGGCGCTTCCGTACCATTACTAGAAATAGCATTCGTTCCTTTGAATGTTTTAGGTAGTATAAATATTTGGCTTTTGTTACAATGATTGTAACGAAAAATGAAGGGACGATGGGTGGCTAATGAACAACTAATCTTAATTTTTGTACATGAAAAAGTTTTTTCAATGACTCAAAAATAGGATTAGTCTGCCCATTTTCCATAACTGCAGCTTGTGTCGATAATCATTTGTTGATGCTTAGTTGTGCTTGTTTTCCCTATGTGAAAAAACGAGAAAACTGCATTTTTAGTAATGGATCACAAAGATAGCTGTAAAAGAGCTTATTTGTGCATGATATTGTTGCGACTAATCCTTCCAAAATCTTGGAGGGATTTTTTTGTCCCTCTGAATGGAGAGGAATATATACTATGAAGGAAATTTTGCAATTACAGGATGTACGATTTGAAATAAACGATACAGTGATATTTGACAATGTTTCAGTTACCGTGAAACAAGGCGAGGTAATTGGCATCATCGGAAGAAATGGAGCAGGTAAATCCACATTATTACAATTAATTTCAGGGTTATTAGAGCCTACTACAGGACAGCTACGTTGGCTGCATTCTGTAAAAGTTGCGTATGTAGAGCAGGAGCTAGCAAATTTTGATTTGATGGAGGTTACTGCGAGTGAGGCTGATTTACTTGCAAAATGGAGAGTTCCCAATGTACCTTTTTCTACTTTAAGTGGTGGAGAAAAGCTGAAAATGCGGCTTGCAGAAGGTTTTTCCAAAGACGCCCAGATACTCTTGCTTGATGAACCAACAAATCATTTGGATGCGCAGAGTACGGCTTTATTGATAGAGCAAGTAAAAAATTACACTGGCATAATTATTGTAGTATCCCATGATCGGTATTTTTTAGATGAGATTGCAACGAAAATTTGGTCATTGGAAGAAGGAAAACTTATTGAACATAGTGGTAATTATTCAAGCTATATGGTGGCCAAAGAGCATCGAAGACTAACTCAGCAAAGGGCATATGAAAAGCAGCAGAAAAATATTGAACGAATAGAAGACCAAATGCAGGCGTTAACATCTTGGTCTCAAATGGCACATACGCAATCTACAAAGCAGGAGGGATTTAAGGAGTATCATCGTGTCAAAGCAAAGCGAATGGATTCACAGATTAAGTCAAAGAAAAAAAGATTAGAGAAGGAGTTAGCAAAGAATAAGGTTGAAGCGGTTGTCCCAGAAGATGAAATACGTTTTACTTTAAGTACAAATCAACGAGTGGGCAAGAGGATGCTAGAGACAAAGCGTTTAAAGATGTGCTTTGAGGAACGGCTCCTGTTTCAGGATGTTAATTTGACGGCTAAATTTGGAGATAAAATAGCTATAACGGGAACCAATGGCAGTGGAAAAACGACATTATTAAAAATACTTTTAGGTCAGTTAAAGGCTGAGGGAGAGATTTGGATATCCCCTGCAGCAAATATTGGCTATTTAACACAAGAGGTATTTGATTTGCCACTCGAGCAGACACCAGAGCGATTTTTTTATAAAGAAACCTTTGAAGAGCGCGGTAAGGTAAGAAATCTCATGAAGCATTTAGGATTTACTCCAGCCCATTGGACATCTCCAATAGGTAAGATGAGTATGGGGGAGCGAGTGAAATGTAAGCTGATGGCGTATATTTTAGAAAATAAAAACGTTCTAATTTTGGATGAGCCAACAAATCATCTTGATTTACCATCACGTGAACAGCTGGAGAAAACACTTGCTCAATACAAGGGTACATTGCTTGTAGTATCACATGATCGATATTTTCTTGAAAAGGTGACGGATAGTGTGTGGGAGCTACGCGATCAGCGTATCAAGATAAAATGGAGCGATCATTCTCCCTCAACAGTTGATACTAAAGAGACGTTGCGTTTAACGCTTGAGACAGAAAGACAAGAGATATTAGGGAAGCTGAGTTTTTTAACAACAAAGGATAAGGAATATGCCTCGCTAGATCAAAAGTTTAATGAGCTGACGAAGCGAATTAATGAACTAAAATAAACGTTTAAGCCGATAATGGGTAGGGAAAAATAAAATAATAAAGCATTTAAAAATAGGAGGCAATGTCATGAAAAAACTACTTTTTGCATTAATGCTAGTAAGTTTCACTATCATCAGCGCCTGCTCTGACAGTGAGGAAAAAAATAATATGCAACCTGAAAAAGACCTTCCACCACAAGAAAATCAACAACAGGAAGAGCAACAGACACCTGAAAAGCAGAATGATAGCCCTGAAACGAATGGCAATAACGAAAATACGGTAGCATCCATTACACAGGCTGAAGCTTTAAAAAATATTAAGGACCAGCTTAAAACAGAGCTTCCTATTTATCTGCCAGCAAGGCTTCCTATTCCAGAAGGTGCTTTCCTAACGGCGACGACTAAGGCTGAGAATCAACAAGTTGAAATTATATTTTATGAAAGTGAACAGTATTTACCTATTAATGATATTAAGCTTAAAAATCCAGAATCTGCAACAGTGCTTGCAAGACTTACTGTGAAGCAATATGGAAGTACAAAAGAAGCCAATGAGCAGATTGCCTTTGAAAACTTTAGCAAAAATGGCGGTCAGGAGGTTGATCTTGGCAATAAAATTAAAGGCTATCAGGATGCTGGCGTTGGTTCGTTATGGACTGGCTGGAATGAGGGGAGATGGGCAATAGCGACTCATACGCGAACAGACAATCCGGAAGCTGGCGTAAAGCTTGCAAAGCAGGCAGTACAATTTTTAAAAACGCATATGCTCCCAGTTCCAAAGCAAAACGGCTCTGCTCATTTAGATGTTTATGAAACAGGAAATTTAATTGTTTGGCAGGATGAAACTCTTGTCTATACACTTGATTCCATAAAAGATCCGCTAAAAGCACTTGAAATAGCAACAGCATTTTATCATTAATTAAAACCCTCCTAGAGCAGAGTATAGGGCTCTAGGAGGGCTGTTTTATACCCCTATTGTTCAGCGTACAAATGCCGTTGAATCAAGATAAGACCCCAGAGGAAGATTTTGAAGAAGAGCTTTTCGAACAAACTTAAAAAAAATTTAAATCTTTTCTATCTTTGCTATGAGCTGTTTATATTCTGTAAACCGTTTTTGCCATTCTTCCATTGGAAATTCCTCATGTATCGTTCCATTTAATAAGTCTGACAGCAGGTTCAAGCATATATGCCAGCCAGCTAAATCTTTAGGAGTATGCTCCGTTAATTCACCAATTGATTCTGCTAGTAGAAGTACCGAGCCGTTGTCAATGGGGGAGAGTTCAAATCTGACCGTATCATTGCCCCAATCAAATTCAAGTACCTCTTTTACTACATAATCTGTAATCTGGATTTCTAAAAAGTCATCTGTGCCATCATTCATATTAAAGTGGATTTTGCCATTTTTCTGTAGATTGATGATTTCTAAGTTATTCATCCATTTTTGAAGCTTATCATTTTCCGTTAAAGCTGCCCAAACCTTCTCCGTTGGATGGGGCAATGAGCGACTGAACTTGACGATATAATGATTTTGTTGTTTTTGAATTGTAGCAAGCATAGGGTAACCTCCTTATTTTTAACTCTAAGCCTTTCGTTTCGATATAGCCTTTTCCAAAATTACTTTAAGTTCTTCAATACATTTGTATTTATTTCATTTTTAGATTCATAATATTGATTATCTATTTTCAAAAGATCCCCTATAAAAGTAAATTATATTCACTGTTTTTTTTCATTTATTAGTCTTATTAATTGTACAAAAGGTGTTTTTCTTATTTTACCATTGAATTTAGTACTTGCAGTAGTCTTTCCACGCCCTCTTCTATTTCCTTCTGCTTCAAATGTCCATAGCCAATAATTATTCGATTATGATAGTTTCCCTTTACAATGGTATGATCCTCCACTGGGTATAGTTTAACTCCAAACTGTTCGATTTTTAACAATATCTCTTGAGAAAAATGAATGTCCTTAAATTCAGCAACTAAATGCAAACCTGTAGAGTAACCAAGTATCTTTATGTTAGTAGAAAAGGCTGTATGTAAACATTGTATAAGAAAGTCACGTTGCCTTTTATAAAATTTCTTCATCTTCGCAATATGGCGTTCCAAGTAGCCTTCGCTTATAAATCGTGCAAGAGTAAGTTGTTCTAAAGAGGGTGTATGTAAATCTGTAAACCATTTTAGCTGCCTGCATTTTTCAATAAGATGTGTCGGCAAAACAATATACCCGATGCGTAGTGCTGGAGAGAGAATCTTACTAAAGGACCCAATATACAGTACATGCTCTGGATCTAGACCTTGTAAGGAGCTTACGGGCAAGCCCTCATAGCGAAATTCACTATCATAATCATCCTCAATCAAATAACAATGATGATTTCTTGCATATTGGACTAATTGAATTCTGCGCTGTATTGGTAATGTACCGCCTAATGGAAACTGATGTGAAGGTGTGAGAAATATAAATTTTGGTTCAATGCTTTCTGGCAATAAAGTAGTTTTCATCCCATCCTCATCAACAGGGATGGGATAAATTGTAGCACCAGAGGATGTAAAGATTGTTTGAATATCATTGGTAATAGGATCTTCCATTATGGCTATGTCATTTTGTGATAAAAGTAATCTAGACACTAATGTCATTGCTTGTGTAGCACCGGATGTTATGATGATTTGCTCTGGATGACAATGAACTCCCCTTGTTCTCTTCAAGTAGTATGCCAATGTTTGTCTTAATTCTAGACGACCCTCAGGTAAATCATAGCCCAAATTCGTTGATTCGCTATCATTCCATAGCTGATGTGAGAGCTTTGCCCAAGTTTTGCGAGGGAAGAGATCTAGTGCTGGGGTTCCTGAGCGAAAATTAATGATATCATTCTTTGCATGTATATGATCAACTTCCTGTATTTCTTGTGGGGGATATACTCTTGTTAAAGACGCGCCCTCTGCAACAAATGTACCCGAACCTCTCTGTGCAGCTAAAAAACCTTCGGCTAAAAGTTGATCATAAGCCTCCAATATGACATTTCTTGAAACGTTTAGCTGAGTAGAAAGCTCACGGGTTGATGCAAGTCTCACGCCTGCTTGTAGTTCACCGCTTAAAATTTTTTCACGAATTTGCTGGTAGACTTGCCGATTTAAAGGTATAGCTGAAGAACGGTCAATCGGTATCCATAACAATATATTTCGCCTCCTCTTGAAATTGGTACCTTAAAAGTTTCTATAAAGTGGCTCTACAGCTACCAATTTTACCATGTTAAAGTACTGACAAATAGCAATGAGGAGGAATAAAGATGAGAAATGCAGAGGAATTAGTGATTCAAGCTTTAAGATCAGCAGCAAGAAATGAGCGAACGAAATATACCGTTCAGCAATCAGCGGAGCTTTATCCGTTATTATGGGAGGCGGCAAAACGTTATGTTACTGGTGAAAAGAGGCAGGAGGCGATAAGGATTGCTCAGGATTTTGTCTCAAAGGATTATCAAATATCATTAGAATTTATTGGCGAAAATACAAAGGATATTGTGGAATGTCAAAAGGCGAAGGAGGAACTTTTACAGCTTATAGAGGACACAGGGGCTCTTTCATTCAATCAAACTGTATCGTTTGATTTGTCTCATATTGGTCTTTCAGTAAACGCAGATTTTGCCTATACACATTTACAGGAGCTAGCACAGAAAGCACAGCAGTACGGTATTACATTGATGATTAGTATGGAGGAGTCCTCCAAGACGAGCAGCATTATCGAAATCTATAAAAAAATAGCTATGCAATATTCAAATATAGGAATTACGTTGCAGGCTCATCTTTATCGTACAGAGATGGATATTCAACAGCTCCTACAATATCCAGGGAGAATAAGGCTGGTAAAAGGCGCTTTTCAGGAGCCTGACGATATTGCGATGGCAAGATCAAAGGAATTAAACGAACGTTATCTTCATTTTGTTGGACAGTTACTAGAAGCAAAGCATCCAATTTCAATTGCTACACATGATGAAGGGCTTATTTTAGAAATGGAGAAGCGTCAATACTTTCAACAGCCAAATGTGGAGATAGAGATGCTATATGGTGTACAGCCAGCATTGATACAGCAATTAAAAAAGAACGGGTACCCATGCAGAGTTTATTTGACTTATGGAACTGAGTGGTTTTTATACTTATGCCACCGTATTGCAGAATATCCTGAAAATTTATATCTTGCCGTAACAGATATAATAAATCCCTCAATCTTAGAAAATAGTGAGGATTACTGAATAAGCAAATGTGGGCAAGTGGGAAAGTTATGCTGGCGATGAGTATTGTTGGTAGCTCGGTTGTAGCTGGTAAGGTCATCATACAAAGCTTTCCTGTATTTTTAGCAAATGAACTGAGATTTCTTGTAGCATCTGCTGTTCTAGTACCTTTATGGTTGAAAGTAGAGGGATTTTCAGTGCTGAAAGGAAAAGATTATTTATCAATCTTCCTACAGGCATTGTTTGGTGTTTTTCTATTTAATGTTCTAATGCTCAAGGGTCTTTCACAAACGACAGCTATCGAGGCAGGTATTATTACGAGCACACTGCCGGCATGTACAGCTGTTCTGTCAGTTCTTTTATTAAAGGAAAGTTTTACGAGAAATAACGGGCTTGGTGTACTAATGGCTGTTTTTGGAACAGTGTTAATAAATATTACTAGCTTATCTACGATAGATTTGATCTCATTAGTGGGTAATCTACTTATTTTAGGAGCTATTTGTTGTGAATCTTTATTTATCATATTGGGCAAATCTCTCTCTTTGCGAGTAAGTGCACTTACGGTTGCTACAATGGTAAGCTGCTTTGGAGCTGTGCTATTTTTTCCTTTTGCCATAGCAGAAAGTCGCTCCTTTGCCTTTAAAGAAGTAACTTTTGCTGAATGGGGGTTAGTAGTCTATTTCGGGCTTATTGTAACCGTGCTGGCATTTATTCTTATACAGCAAGGACTCGCAAGGATCTCTGCAACAAGAGCAGGTATCCTAACAAGCTTTTTACCGATTAGTAGCATCGTGTTATCCTCGTTATTTTTAGATGAAAAAATTTCATTCTTTCAATGTGGAGGATTTGTATTTATTTTGGGAGCCCTTTATTTACTGCCAAGGCCATCGACTCAGATTCAAATGGAAGAAACTCAGTGAATCGCTTGGGTGAGATAATAAATATTTTATAGTGACTTATTTTCCGTTATTTTTGTTAAAAAAGGAGGGGTTATCTTGACGTATCAGCAAGCTTTAACGCAATATATTACAGATACGAATTCCCATGATTTTAAAATGTAAAGGAAATATTGCATCCACAGGCGGTCTATTGGTTTACCGATAAAACATGCACAACCTTAGAGGACATAGGCAATTATTTTAATCATGCATGGAAGGTAATCGAGCAAGAAGTATATTCCGCTACTGATGTACAATGGTTGACGGTGGATGAAAAATCTGCTGCCTGTATTTATACATACCACTATGAAGGCTACCATAATGGAAAATTTGCAGCAGGTAGCGGAAGAGCAACAAATATATTTATAAAAGAAAATGATAAATGGAAGTTAATTCATGAGCATCTAAGTAGTTAAGATTTTTACTATAACTTGAATTAGCAACAATGAAATGATTAGTGTTAGTAGTATTCTCGCCGCTTTCATAGGAATTTTTGGTAAAACTAATAGCCCTAGCTGAGAGCCAATAATAGAGCCTACTGCCATTGCAATCGCATATTTCCATTGTATAAAACCAGTTTGATAAAAGACTAAAAATGCCCCTGTACAGCTTCCAAACAGAAGCACGCGTGTAAGCTGTACAGCCTTTATGTAAGAATGATGCTGGCGTAAATAGTGTAATATGCTGAAGGTTGAAGAGCCGGGACCAAAGCCACCATCATATACCGAAATAAAAAATGGCTGCCATAATGTATAGCTATGATTTGCCTTATTTCCATCTGACTGTGCAGTCCATTCTTTTCTTTTTAACGTTAGAAACAATACGAGAATGAGTAGTATACAAGCAATCATATTCATGATCTGCTCTGACATGGCTACTGTTAAAAGTGCCCCGCAAACTCCTCCAGTAAATGCGATAGCGACATATTTCACAATAGAAGCTAGACGAAGCTCCTGCTGATAAAGGAGAAAAAAGATACTAGATAATGCTGCGACGCCTGTAGAAAATTTATTTGTAGCAATGCCTGTATGGATAGGTATACCCACAAGCATCATGGCTGGGATTGTTATAAGCCCGCCACCCCCAGCAAGGGTACCAATAAAAGCAGCAATAACCCCTATACTAACAAGTGTTAGTGAAAGCCTCGTATAAAAAAGTCCTATTACAATGATAAGAGTGACAATTAAAATAAAAGATTTTTTCATAAGCATCTCCTTTAGCGTTGTAGTTAAAGGGTAGATGGAATTGATTGATAAATCTAATATATTATTTTTAGATTTCTATAAATAAAATTTATGTATTTTCTCTTAATTGCTATAAGGTATAGCTATAAGAAGTCAACTTTCACTCATTCCTAATAACGTAGAGCAAAAATAATATCAATCCTTGGATAAAACAAATATTATCATTACTATAGTAATTAATGGAAAAAATTTCGGAACAGAATGTAGAGGAGAATTATTATGCAGCAACATGTCTATCAATGGGGAAACATCGAAAATCCAACTTTAATCTTTTTACATGCTAGTCTATATGATCTAGAAGTGGCGCCTATTACTGTTGCTGGACACAGTGTTGCTACAGAAATAAAGAAATGGATTTATTGTTGAAAATTGGGGTTGATACGATGATTTTAAAAACAGAAGCAGAGTTAAAATACTTAATTGAAGCAGATAGTTGGATGATGGAAATAGTAGCAGCTGTGGAGAGACTAGAGTTACCAGATTCCTGGATTTGTGCTGGATTTATCTTCATTCAGCAGAAGACTCCCACCTCTACAGAGTGAGATGAATGAGGTTTTGATTCCTTTTTAGTGAGCGTCCAAACACCTACTGAATGAAGATAAAGCCTCCGGCGGATGTCACGGATTTTCAAAGGAATGAATTGTGCGGGCACAATTCAAAATCCGGACGCAATTACGCCAAGGCGAAATTGATTCGTTCAAAGGTATGGGATTATCTTCATCATTATGAAAGCAGAACACCTTTAGCTGATATTGATGTGATATATTTTGATAAAGCAAGTCTTTCAGAAAAAGATGAAAAAAAGTATGAGCAAAAGCTGAGAGAATTATTACCAAATGAGCCATGGTCTGTGAAAAATCAAGCGAGAATGCATGTAGTGAATAACACTAAACCTTATCATTCTTCGATGGATGGAGTTGCTCATTTTCCCGAAACGCCAACAGCTATTGGTATAAGACTTACCAATGGAATTCTTCAAATCGCTGCACCCCATGGTATTCAGCATTTAATTTCTGGGATTGTTGCTCCTACACCGTATTTTCAGAAAGACACGCTAATGCATGAAATTTATAAGCGCAGAATTCAGCAGAAAAATTGGACATCTATTTGGCCAAAGCTACAGATTGTTAACGATTAGGAAGGAGCTATAGCGTTTGTATCACGATAAAAATCAAATACTCATTCATTATGAAGCGTCTCTACAATTTGTGGAAGGTTTAGTGGAACTGACGGAGGAACAATGGCGTTTACCTATTGAACCTGGAAAATGGACAGTGGCAGAAGTAATTGGACATCTTACTCCATGGGATGAATTCGTGTACCATCACCGGCTACCATTTCTTTTGGCTGATGAAATTCTACCAAAGGGACCAAATGCTGAAGAAATAAATGCACATGCCGCAAAGGAAAGTCGGTTAAAAAGTAAAGAGGAAACGATTGAAATTTTTTTAGAAAATAGAAATTTACTAATTGGTGCAATTCATCAGATAGAAGACCAACGATGGCAGCAATCATTGAAAATAGGGGCTTCTGAATTAACATTATTAAGTTACTTTACTGGTTTAATAGATCACGATCTTCATCATTTTTCACAAATCCAAAGTGCTTTAAAAAATGTGGGAGCTGAAAAATGGATATCAAGCATTTAATTGACTACTATGCACATGCAACTGTGAAATTTACGGATATTTTTTCAAATAGGATGATGCCTAATCAAGTAGATAGAGGGCGAACAACTGCCCCTGGTAAGTGTGGTCTAGTTGTTCCACTTGCAGGAAATGCTAGCTTTAGTTTCAATGGCGTACCATACATAATGGAGCCTGGTATGGTTATACATGCAGGACCCCAAATGCCAATTGAAATTAAGGTTATTGGTAATCAGATTTGGGAATATGCAGTTGTCCATTATTATATCCCTATAGAAGAAATCAACAAATACCCTTTAGCAAATCAGCATTTTTTAATTGATACAGGCTATCATACAAAAATTATAGATTATGTCCAGCAATTAATAGAGAGTCAATCATTGCCTGGAAATATGGCAATATTGAAATCTAAAACATTATTTATGAATCTCTTGGAGACTATCCTTATTTCGGCAAAAGTGAAGATTCTTGATACAGCAAGTGACATTATGGAGCAAGCTTTACAGTATATACATGAGAACTACGCTAAGCAAATATCAGTTTCAAAGATAGCTGAGGAATTCGGTGTAGAGCGTCGTAGATTTGCTTATTTATTTGAGCAACATACGGGTATGAATCCTAGCACGTACTTAACAGAATACCGTATACGGAGAGCGAAGGATTTATTGGAATATCACGATTCTACGATAGCGGAGATAGCAGAATGTGTAGGTTACGTAGATTGCTTTTATTTTAGCCGGGTTTTCAAAAAATGTACGGGAATGTCCCCAACTGTCTATCGGAAAGCAATAAGTGACTTTATGTAAAGTCAAAGTGGTTTTATCCATAAAATGCAGGACAACAACTATAGAATTGTGTCACTATTGTATCCATTTAATGATGGTGAGTAAGATCTTTTACTTTACTTTTGAAGGAAGAAAATATTTAAAGTTCTACACTATTGCTGATTGGAGTGCAAGGCTACTCGACTCCCGTGGGATAGCGAGACAGACGAGACCCTGCACGGAGCGTCAGCGCAGGAAGCGGCTCGTCGCTCGCCCACAGGAAAGCGAGTAGCCTGGAACGGAAATCACCTTCATTTTGACTAAATATTCACAAAGAGTCCCTTGACTATTTAATTTTTCAACACTATGAAAGCTATTTCTTGAAAAAGAAATAGCTTTTTTTGTGAAGTAAAAACGGCAAAAGTCCATGTGATTCATGAAATTATCCATTCACAACTGTTTTTCTCTTTGTTAGGATAATATCCGTAAATGATAATGAGTATCAATTAAATTATTGATTTCTATTGACTTAATAATGAAAACGATTATCATTATCAATAGAGAGTTGTAGGGAGAGAATATAAATGAATAAATATTTTAAAATGTGTGCACCTGCTTTATTAGCTTTATCCTTGGCAGCATGTGGAACAGATAAAGCAGAAGAGTCCAATGCATCTTCAAATAATACAGCGGAAACAAGTGCAACAGAATCACAAGCAAATGAGACTAAAACTCAGACAATCACTTATCTAGGGGAAAAATATGAACTTCCTGCTAAAGTGAATAATATTGTAGCGGCAAGCTTGGAATCCATGGAGGATGCTGCGATGCTCGGTATTAAGCCAGTCGGAGTACTTGAAATTGGTGGTAAAATTCCTTCTTATCTTGTTTCTGAATTTGAGGGTGCTAAGCTTGTGGGGAATAAAATGGAGCCTAACGCAGAAGCCATTCTTGATCTTGATCCAGATGTAATTGTAGGTACTTCCAAATTCCCTGAAGAAACTGCTGAAAAGCTCAACAAAATTCAAACAATGATTCCATATTCACATATCTCTACAAATTGGAAGGAAAACCTAACATTACTTGCACAGCTTACTGGTAAAGAGGATGATGCTAAAAAAATCATTGCAGATTATGATACCAAGGTGGCTGATGCACAAGCTAAATCGAAAGAGCAACTTATAGACAAACAAGTATTAGTTATTCGAGTACGTGGCGGAGTAATGTATATTTATCCAGCAGGCGTTTACTTAAATCCGGTTTTATATGAGGATTTAGGAGCACCAATTCCTGAAAGTCTTAAAACAACAAAAGCTCAGGCTGAACTTTCTCTTGAAACATTAGCGCAAGTAAATCCAGACGCCATTTTCCTTCAGTTTGAGGAATCAGAAAATGCAGATGCACCAAAAGCATTAGAGGATTTACAAAAGAATCCGATTTTTGCAAGCTTAAAGGCATCACAAAATAATCAAATTTTCGTGAATGCAATTGATCCGTTAGCACAAGGCGGTACAGCTTGGTCTAAAGTGAAATTCTTAGATATTGCAGCAGAAAAATTACTTAAATAGTTGTTTTAGAGAGGCTGGTAATAGATTTGGTGGCATCACCAGGCTATTACCAGCCTTTTATAAGAGTTCAAATAGAAAAAGGTGTGGAAGTTGAAAAAAACAAACATAATGGCATTTTCAATAGTAGCAGCTTCTCCATTTTTAATTGTGATGATAGCATTAGTTTCCGTTATGTACGGAACAAAAGACATTAGTGCAATCACAATATGGCAGGCGATTTCTGCATTTGATCCCTCGAATGTGGATCATCAAATTGTTAGAACTGGTCGTATTCCTAGGATTGCTGCAGTTTTATTAGTGGGCGCATTTTTAGCAGTAGCTGGTGCTGTTATGCAGGGCATTACACGAAATTATTTAGCATCACCTTCCTTGATGGGTGTAAATGATGGCTCAGCATTTGTTATTACGTTAGCTATTGTATTTTTCCCAGGTCTCCCTAACTATCAAATGATTCTGCTTTCGATGATTGGCTCTGCATTAGGAGCCGGGATAGTTTTTGGATTTGGTTCATTAATTCGCAATGGTTTATCACCTGTACGATTAGCAATTATTGGTACGGTTATCGGTACATTTTTAAGTAGTATAGCTACTGCCATTGCAATGTATTTCCAAGTATCACAAACAGTAAGTGTATGGTATAACACGAAGGTACATATGGTGGATATGAATATGCTGCTGCTAGCTATCCCATTTGGCTTAGTCGGTTTAGTCCTTGCCTTATTATCAGCAAAGGCTATTACAATCACTTCTCTGGGTGAAGATATTGCTATTGGGCTTGGGCAAAAAACAACAGCGGTGAAGATCATTAGTATGCTAGCTGTTGTATGCTTAACAGGTACAGCAGTTGCGCTTGTCGGAAAGATTGCCTTTGTTGGATTAGTTATCCCACATATTACACGCTTCCTTGTTGGAGTAGATTATCGCTTTATTATTCCTTGTGCGGCGGTAATAGGCTCGTTTTTCCTAGCACTTTGTGATGTACTTAGCCGTTTTGTCAATTTCCCATTCGAAACGCCAATTGGTGTATTAACAGCATTAGTGGGTGTTCCATTCTTCTTATATTTAGTTCGTAAACACGGGGGTGAAAAGCGTGCGTAAAAAAACCTCAAGTGTATTTGTTATGACCGCTTCTATACTTATTTTATTTATTTTAGTTGCCAGCTATCTTCATATTACGAATGGGGTATTTGATATGTCTGTGATGGATGTCATTAAAACATTACTCCGTATTGAGCCCAATCCAAAATTTGATCTTGTTATTTTTGAATTTCGTTTACCACGTATTGTCATTGCAGCCCTTGTTGGTGTTGGCTTAGGTATGGCTGGAGTGGTATTACAAGGTATTACACGCAATGGTCTAGCGGACCCTGGAATTTTAGGGATCAATGCTGGAGCTGGAGCAGCTGTTGTTATATTTATGTTTTTCTTTCAATTACGTTTAGTGACTGCGGATATAAGTAGCTGGTTATCCATTTTAATGATGCCCCTATTTGGATTTGTTGGAGGGGCAATAGCTGCTATACTAATTTTTTCCTTTGCTCTAAAAAATGGTCACTTGGATATGCAGCGATTAATTTTAACTGGGATAGCTATTAATAGTGGATTTGGGGCATTATCGTTATTTTTATCATTAAAAATGAGTGCCCAAGACTTTGAATCAGCAGCAGTTTGGATGGCCGGCTCCATCTACAATGCTAACTGGATTTTTGTAGTAACGATGCTGCCGTGGCTAATCCTATTAGGCATTTATGTGCATCGAAAATCGTATTTACTCGATTATTTTCAGCTGGAAGAGGATAGTATTACTAGCTTAGGGATAGCGGTTGAAAAAGAGAAGATGAAGCTGTTGCTGGCAAGCGTTGGTTTAGTCAGTGCCTGTGTATCGGTATCGGGTAGTATTGGCTTTATTGGATTAATGGCACCGCATATTGCGAAGCAACTTGTTGGTATACAGCATCGTTATGTCATGCCAGTAAGTGCATTAATTGGTGCTGGCTTATTAATTTTAGCTGATTTTATTGGAAAAACAGTATTTGCACCATCTGAGCTGGCAGTTGGTATTGTTGTCTCCATTATAGGAATTCCGTATTTCTTATATTTATTAGTGAAATCAAAAGCATAGGAGGGAAAAGGTGTGCAAACTGCATTTAGAATGGAAAATTTATCTTCTGGCTATGAGCAGGTTCGAGTATTTGAAGGTCTAAATTTAACAATTGAGGAGGGAAAGGTTACAACCATTATAGGACCAAATGGTTGTGGAAAATCCACATTGTTGAAAACAATTGGTCGGATATTGAAAAAACAACAGGGTACGGTTTATTTGCAGGATCAAAATATGCAAAATCTATCTACAAAGGAAATCGCAAAAAAGCTAGCGATCCTTTCACAAACACCCATTGCTCCTGGACAGCTAAAGGTAGAGGAGCTAATTGCCTATGGTCGCTATCCGCATCGGAATAATGTCAATCGCCTGACAAAAAAGGATGAGGAAATGATTGAGTGGGCCTTAACCGTTACCAACACTATAGAATTTCGTGATCGAGACCTTGCACAGCTTTCAGGAGGTCAACGTCAACGTGTATGGCTGGCAATGGCACTTGCACAAGAAACAAATATTTTATTGCTAGATGAACCGACGACTTATTTAGATATGGCACACCAGTTAGAGGTGCTAGAAATTGTGAAAAGCTTGAATGAGGAGCATCGTTGCACAATAGTAATGGTCTTACATGACATTAATCATGCAGCGCGTTATTCAGACCATTTAATCGCAATGCGTCAGGGTGTTGTGATGAAAACAGGGACACCTCAAGACATATTGTGCGTCGATGTAATGCGTCAGGTATTTAATATTGATGCGCGCATTATGGTGGACCCTGTGACGAATACACCTGTATGCTATGGCTATGATGTGCTAAAGGAGGTTAATCAATGATGCTCGAAAGGACAAATCCCGATTATTTAACACAGCAAATGACCTCCAATTTTACAAATTATAGGTATACAATCAACATCTACGTACCTCAGGGTGAGGCGCCAGAAGAAGGCTTTCCTGTTTTATATGTATTAGATGGATCGTCCTATTTCCAGCTTGTAAAGGAAGCAGTGCGTCTACAAAGTCGAAATGCCCCAAAGACAGGTATATTACCAGCAATCGTAGTTGGCATTGGGCATGGAGCTGATATGCAGGAACGACGTTTTTATGATTTTACGGGACAAGCTGAATCCTATACGTATCCTGCAAGATTTAAAGGAAAGGACCATGAAAGGCATGGTGGAGCCGAAAACTTTAGCAGGTTTTTAGAGGAAGAATTAAAGCCAGAGATGCTAGCTAACTTTCCTATAAATAATGAGCAGCAAACACTTTTTGGACATTCACTTGCTGGCTATTTTGTGCTGTGGCAATTATTCCATCAATCGTCTAGTTATCAACGTTATATTGCTATTAGCCCTTCTATTTGGTGGAACGAGCATGAGCTATTACGTTTTGCATCAGCATTTATTAAGGATAATCAGGAAATAAAGGCAAAGCTGTTCATCGGAGTGGGTGAACTTGAAACCTTTATGGTGGATGATGCACAACAAATTGCAAATAGATTACAGAATGTCATGGATATTTCCTTTTATGAGGGACTTGAGGAAAATCATGCTTCCATTGTTCCAACTATTATGAGTAGAGCAATACGTTTTGTGAATAAAAACTAATAGTAAAACCGCATTATCTCTGATAATGCGGTTTAAATTTGTTTAAAAATGCAATGAAATGTATATTAAAACAAAGGAGGAATCCTGATAAAGATGGTAATTATGTTAGCACAATTAAAAGATGCACCTATTATTCATGATGTAATGTTACAGGCATTTAAAGAATATGAGCATACAACACCACCCTCAAGTGCACTTAATGAAACGGTTGAATCGATTAAAGAGGGTATGGAAAGAGGAGAAAATGCCTTTATTGCTTATCTCAATGAACAGCCCGTTGCTATGGTAAGGTTTACATTTAGTGATCACAGTGTTTATTTTTTTAGATTATCTGTCATCCCTTCAAAACAAGGACATGGCTTGGCCAAAGCAGTATTGAAAAAGCTTGAACATCATGCACTTGCTAATGGTAAAACGATTAGTAAATGTAAGGTTCGTATGTCTGTCCCTCGAAACATTGAGTTATATCGTTCATTAGGTTATGTTATTACAAAAGAGCAGAAGGGCGAGAATCTTAACGGCTTCTCTCTTTCTATAGCAACGATGGAGAAACAGCTTACTTAGTAGGAGGGACTACATTTGCAGAAAAAGCTTGGCTGCTTGCATGCACATTATTCGAACATAGCATATATAGAACAAACATTTTTTAATATCAATCACATAGAACTTGTCCATTTTGTAGATCCAGGTCTTATCCTGCAAGCTTCAAATGAAAATAGCGGGTTAGCTTTTAAGGTGAAGGAACAGCTTGAATGGATGGAAAGCTGTCAGATAGATGCCATTTTAATAACGTGTACAAATTATATTGCTCTGTTAGAGGAAGCACCCATTACGCTTTCCATTCCAATTTTGAAAATAGACGAACCCTTTTTTGAAGCTATTTGTAAGAATGAACAGCCTCAAACAATCCTTTTTACGAATTCGAGAACCGTAGAGGGTACAATGAGAAGGCTTCAGCAATATTCCTTACAACATAACAAAGAGATTGAAGTTGTAGCTAAGGTAATCAACAATACTTTTGAACTGATTATGCAGGGAAAGCAGGAAGCATATAAAAAAGCCATTCTTCAAGCTCTTTATCATGTAAAAGAGGATCAACGACAAACGTCTGTTGCACAGCTTTCAATGGTGGAGGCTGCACAGCTATTCGAAAAAGAGTCAGGGCTAACAATTACTCATCCTCTAAAATCGTTAGCTGAATTTGTAGTAAGATCAATAGAAAAATATTCAGAATAATCTGTAACAATACATACAAAAAATTCGTTACATAGATAAAGCCATCTTGAAGGAGTGGTGTAATGAAGCGATGTATCCTTGTATTTACAGTATTATTATTTCTAGCAGGCTGTGTAATGAATGAAAAAGCAGTAGTACTACCTGATGATTTACCTGATTTTGTTCAAGAAAGTGACTTTGCATCAATTAATTGGGACAAAAAAGCCGAAGTGTTTGGTGATAGAGGTAGTATAGTAGGGAATATCAATAAATCTGGCGTCATTGGTGCTGATGCGCCAAGCCTAAGCACCCAAAAATGGATGTGGCATCTTTGGGGAGTAGAGCCTACTCTTGACACAGAGCTGACGATAGTCGGCTATCATAAAGATTCAAAAACAGTTCATCCAATATTGATAAATGGTTGGACAACGGGCCTTGGTGGACCTAATAATGGTGCAGATGCCCATACACCCTCAAGTGTAAAAATTCCAGAGCCGGGCGTATGGGCAATATTGCTTTATATCAACGGCAGCTATTTTGATACGTTAATTTATGATATCACTCAATAGAATTTGTTATGTTATAGTGAAATAAATATTCAAAACCCTTATTTTGTAAGTTTAAATTCTTGCATAATAAGGGTTTTTATTTTTGATAGTGGAAGTTTATTTTTTGTCACATTTTGGGTAGTTCAATTGTTTACGTATATAGTTAGAGAAAATGGGGTGGTTAAGTGCATACAAAATTTTTCGAGCAGATGATCGAATTGCTTACTTGCTTAAGGAGTACTATGAAAAAATTTATGTGTATTGCTTTAACATATTAAGGAATGCCCATGATCCTGAAAAAATAATGCCAGTAGCGCGAAAAATATTAAATTGGTAATATAAAAAGTAAGAAAATAGAAAACGGAGGAGAGCTATATGACCGATTTACGCTATCCAATTGGGCAATTTCAATTTCCGGAAATTGTGACAACTCAGCAAGTAAAGGAATGGATTGATGATATTCGTCTGTTACCTAGACAATTAGCGGAGGAACTAAGTGGTGTAAGTGAGCAAGCATTAGCGAAAACGTATCGAGAACATGGCTGGACTGTTACACAGCTAGTCCATCACATCGCCGATAGTCATATGAATAGCTATATTCGTTTTAAATTAGCACTAACTGAGGATGTACCGACGATTAAGCCGTACAATGAAGCGGAATGGGCACAACTTCCAGATTCAGAACTTCCAGTAGCGACCTCCTATAAACTAATCGAAAGCTTACATGAGCGCTGGGTTTATTTACTGTCCAGTCTAACAGAGGAGCAACTGCAAAGAGCGTTTAACCATCCAGATTCAGGATTACTAACACTTGAAAAAGCCATAGCTCTATATGCTTGGCATGGAAAGCATCACCTTGCTCATATTCAAAATGCTTTGGCGAAATAATTAATGCAATCCATTTAAATTGAAAAATAGGCGATTTCTCAGTTTTAAGAAAATCGCCTATTTTTTTGCTTATTTTTTCAATTGTTTTCAAGGTAGTATCATATTTTGCATGGATGATTAACGCTGTAGGGTAGCTTTAATCTAACATACGAGCATAATCTTTTATACAATATTGATTCCTGCACTTGCGTTACCAGTAACAGAAGCAACAATCCCTGAGGAAGTAAGAGAGAATATCATTAATAAACGATCACCAGCAGCTACTGGCACTGGTGTAACGTTTCTAGTACCAAATGTAATAGTACCTATTGCTATTGTTGAGAGAGCTGGTGCTAAATCAACAAATGCATCTGTAGGGCTGAAAATATTACTTCCCGCAACCGCGCGGTAAATTTGCGCTCTGACTGTTGCTGTTCCTAAAAGACCTACACCAACTGTTGCAGACAAGGACGCAGAAATAGATGTAATAGTTCCTGCACGTGGAACGGAAAAGGCTTCTGTTCCAGTAGCAGCTGTTAAGTCTATATTTATACCAGTAAGGGTTACCCCTGGAATAGACGTGCCGAATCCTACCATACTTACTGTCCCGATAGCGCCACCAAGAACTGATGTTAAAACAACAGGAACAATACCTGATGCGAATGGGATGATGGAGCCTGTTGCTGGTGGAGTAGAAATACATGCAGCATCTATAGCTTCAAAAGGACCGAGTGCAGCACACTCATTATTTTGATTTGCACAGCCGCCGCACGTTGAATTACAATTCATACACATTTTTACACCCCCTTTCTTCATTATTCTATTCAGCTATGTTTGTGGGGTCAGGGCAAATATCTAAATTGAAGCTTTTATTGTATAAATTTTAGAGAGCGCTTTAGGGAAGCTTTATCCAATCTCCATGAATCATCTTATGTGACTGTTGAGCATAAAAAAGTCCAATATGTATTTTCATACTTATTGGACGATTTATCAGTTCTACTTTTCATACTAAACCACTTTAAACTAACTCCATTTCCTAAAGAAATTGAAAAATAATGAGCCCTTTTCTTTTTTATGTTCTTCGTCCATATTTTCTTCTTCCTGTTGAGGTTGCTTGTTTACCTCTTGTGTATCGATATAGGCTTCAAATGTTTCTTCTGATATAGCTTCAGATTCGTCATTTTTTAAAGTAGGTGACTTTTGCTCATTTAACGCTTCAGAAGTCGTTAGAATGACAGGCTCATTCACTGTTTCAGAAGAATCGAGAACAACCGTTTCCTTATTCACTGTTTCAGAAGAATCGAGAACAACCGTTTCCTTATTCACTGTTTCAGAAGAATCGAGAACAACCGTTTCCTTATTCACTGTTTCAGAAGAA